>JAOUJU010000216.1 GCA_029883045.1 Rhodospirillaceae bacterium | reverse complement strand
TCAAGAAACTCTTTCCAACGGGCGTCGCGCCGATTGCGTTTTACATCTGCCTAACCCACCGGGGTCAATTGTTATTGATTCAAAATTCCCGCTCGAATCCTACCGCGCTTTAGTAGCAGCAACCGATGATGATAGCGTAAAAATTGCTGGGCGCAGCTTTTCTAGTGACGTAAAAAAACATATCGTTGATATTGCCGAAAAATATATTATTCCCGGCGAAACTGCTGAATCGGCATTGATGTTTCTACCCTCGGAAGCGGTTTATGGGGAACTGCACGCAAATTTCCAAAACCTAGTCGATGAATCTCAGCGCCGGCGGGTATATATTGTTTCACCATCAACAGTAATGGCAATGTTAAATACAGTTCGTGCGGTGCTAAAAGATGTGCGCATGCGCGAGCAGGCTGGTGTAATCCAGACCGAGGTAATGAAATTGTTAAATGATGTTAGGTTACTAGATGAACGTGCTGAAAAGCTAGAAACCCATTTCAATCAAACTGAAAAAGATATAAAAAATATTCGAACCTCAACCGGTAAAATAATAAATCGTAGTGAAAAAATTGAAGAGCTGCAACTTGGTGACGATTCACCGGCTGATGATCTTACGCCGCTACCCAATAAAGGAACCCGCGAGTAATGAACGAAAATGAAAAAAGCTCTCAGCCCCTTTCTAGCCGAGAGGTTGCCCCCAACGTACCACGCCATCGCCCGCCAATTAAAATTATGGCTCTGGTTTTGGGGTTAGTTGTTATTGCCAGCATTTTTGTTCTTAGCAAAACTGATCGCCGTTCAATAAAGGCATATATAAATATACCCGAATTAAACGAGACCCAAATCGCAGGTCGTGCAATTTTTAATTCTACTTGTGCTAAATGCCACGGAATTGATGGAACTGGAGATACAAAAATCGGTCCACCATTGATGCATCCTTATCATCGCAAAGGATCCCTTAGCGATGAAAGATTTTTAAAGGTAATCAGGCAAGGCACACCCGAAGACAAATGGAAATATGGTCACATGCCAGCGCAAATTGATGTCAGCGATGATGATGCTAAAAAAATTCTGTCATTTTTTAATGCGCTTAGGGAAGTAAACAAGATGGGTAATTAAGTTATATTTCTTTTCTTGTATTTTTTTGTTTATATCTCTTTCCTGGCTTTCAACGCTGCACCCAAAGTTCCTTCGTCTAGGTAATCAATTTCCCCGCCGACCGGCACACCATGAGCAAGACCGGAAATAATTACGTTTGTATCTGCCAAAACATCAGCGATATAATGTGCGGTTGTTTGCCCGTCTACGGTTGCATTGGTTGCAATGATTACTTCTTTAACTTCTGTGCTGGTCGCACGTTGAACAAGATTACCAATTGCTAAATCATCTGGGCCGATGCCGTCTAATGCCGAAAGGGTTCCACCCAAAACATGGTAAAGGCCCCTAAAACCAGCAACCCGTTCCATCGCCCATAAATCACCAACATCTTCGACCACACAAATTATGCTGCGCTCACGCTTGGGCGATGTGCAAATAGAGCAAGGGTCAACAACATCAAGATTATTACACACCCCGCAGACCTTTATATTATTTGCGGTTTCATCGAGCGCGCGGGCTAGCGGTTGCATTATTGAATCGCGCCGTTTAAGCAAATAAAGCGCAGCCCGCCGGGCCGAGCGCGGGCCAAGACCGGGAAGCTTGGATAATAGTGCTACCAAACTTTCGATTGATCCTGGGGCGTAATCTTTTGAATTAAAATTATCGCTCATATGATTATTTCTTTCCTGGCTATTTTTGTAGCTTAAGCCATCAAAACGGCAGCTTCATCCCCGGCGGCAGCGGCAGGCCGCCAGTCATTTCATCCGTCATTTCTTTCTTGGCGGCATCAACCTTGACCTTGGCATCATTAAAAGCGGCGGCTACTAGGTCTTCTAGCAATTCACCGTTATCGCTTTCTAATGCTTCATCGGCGATAGATACACCCAGCACATCAAATTTACCACTAAGACGCACGGTCACCATGCCGCCGCCAGACGTTCCCTCGACCTGCATGGCCGATAGGTTTTCCTGCATTTCGGCCATCCGGGCCTGCATTTCTTGGGCTTTTTTCATCATCTGACCAAGATTTTTCATTTTTTCGTTATCTCCTTAACACTTTTGCGGGTGGGCGGTATTTCGCCCTCTGGCAATATTCCTGCCCACTGTATAACATCGAGACCATGTTGCACCAAAGCCTCTTCGTTTTTGATATTGAAACTGTCCCCGATACCGATGCGGTCCCAAACCTGACCGGCATGGATGCTGGCGATATTGCGACCCGACGCGAAGCATTAAGCCAATATCACCTAGACGCCACAGGGGGCAAAAACGATTTCCCCCGCCAGCCCTTTCACAAAGTAGTGGCCATTAGCTACCTGACAGCAGAAATTGAACGCGATGGTAACAGCGAAAATTATTATCTAAAAGAGCTACGCTCGGGCCGGGCTGAAGCCGAAGAAAAAGAATTGGTTCATGGGTTTTACCAGTGGATAGATAAAACTAGGCCACGCCTTGTTAGTTACAATGGCAGGGGCTTTGATTTACCAGTGTTGCGCCACCGCGCCATGAAATATGGAATTGTTGCCAAAACATTTCACGATACATCAAACAAATGGGAAAATTATACCACCCGTTACGCCCAAGATTGGCACTGTGATTTACAAGAAAGCCTAACCGATTTTGGCGCCGCCTCGCGCGCATTAAAATTAAATGAAGTATGCGCGGTTTTAGGGTTGCCGGGAAAATTCGGCGTTGATGGTGCCGATGTTCAACCCATGTTCGATGCCGGACGGGTTAATGAAATTCGTGATTATTGTGAAACCGATGTTTTAAATACATATTTGGTTTATCTGCGTTATCAATTGACCCGGGGTGGAATTACCCTTGAAAGCCATAACCGCGCAGTTGCTGACGTAATTTCATTTATTGAGGTGGAACAAAAAACAAAAAATCACTTAGGTGAATTTATGCAAGCCTGGGGCAATGCCTGCGATAATAAATTTTTGTTGGATTAATCTTCATCCTGCGTATTTTTTAATTCCTCTGCGTCGGCCGAATGGTCGGTAACCCCAACTACTTCGGCGCCGGGAAATGTTTTAAGCACCGCACTTACCAGTTCCAATTTTCCCGCATCACTGCGTTCTTTTGCCCTGACTGCGTCGCCTTGTTGTTTTATGGTGGCCGCCCCCGAAGCCCGGCTTACGGTTACAACCCAACGCCTAGCGGTATGGTCATTTAGAAATTTTGAAAGTTTTCCCGAAAGATCCGAAGGCGCATGATCGGCCGGGCTATATTCAATGCGTCCGGGTTCAAACTTTACCAGATGCACGTTTGATACAAGATTAGCATGAAGTATCATTTCGCCCTTTTGTTCACTTAAACCGACCACTTCGTCAAAGGTTATGGGGTCAGGTAATTGGGCTTCGGACATTGAGCTTATTTTATTTTCGACCGGCGCAGCAATATGGGCATCGGTATGGTTTTCAAGATTGTGGTTTTGTGCCAGTGCAACAGAAGCGCTGCCAGCTGCAATGCCGCCAGAAGCACCTGATGACATTACCGGGCCATGGGTAACCCCGGGCGTGCCCGATACGGGTGCGCCAATGGCGGCGGTACTGCCACCTGTGGGTGAATGTCCACCCTGTGCTGATCCCTCTACTGATCCCT
>JAOUJU010000215.1 GCA_029883045.1 Rhodospirillaceae bacterium | reverse complement strand
GATTATTATGCCGCTGGTATATTATCTGGTCTTTTTGGTGGCGGGATGTCATCTAGATTATTTCAAGAAGTACGTGAAAAACGCGGATTGGTTTATAGTGTTTATTCGTTTTTCTCGGCTTATGCTGACAGCGGTTTATTTGGGGTATATGCCGGAACCGGGGAAAAAGAAATTGAAGAGCTAATACCCGTAATAACCGATGAATTATCCAAACTAAATGGCCCAATTAACAGTGAAGAAATAATAAGATCCAAAGCGCAAATTAAATCATCCATGCTGATGGGCCTTGAAAGTACATCATCGCGCGCCGAGCAACTAGCACGGCAGGTATCTGTGTTTGGTCGACACATTCCAATTGAAGAGGCCATAAGCAAAATCGAAGCTGTGGATGAAGATGCAATCCAGCGCGTTGCAAAACGTTTTTTAGCAAGCCCGCTAACGCTGTCTGCGGTCGGCCCCATAAAAAAACTTGAAAGTTTTGATAAAATCAAATCACGCCTTAGTTAAACATTGCAACAAATTAAGCGTGACCAGCATTTTCAGACAACATCAATGCATCGATGCCTAGACTATGCAGGGCATCTTCCCATTTTCTCTCTGGGTTTAAACCAAAAATAATTTCCGGATTGGCATTTACCGACAGCCATCCGTTTTCCAATATTTCATTATCCAGCTGCCCTGGGCCCCAACCGGCATAACCAAGTGTAAGAAGTTTTTTCTTTGGGCCGCGCCCTTCGGCTATTGCCTTTACTATGTCCACCGTTGCGGTCAACGCAATTTGGCCATTAACCACAAGGGTGGATTCTTGCACATAATCAGGTGAATGCAGCACGAACCCGCGTTCGACCTCAACCGGGCCACCGGAATGAACACGAATTGCGGCACTGTGGTCTACCATTTCAATGCCCAGTTGCTCAAGCAAGTCAGGAAATGTTACCTCTTCCATGGCGCGATTAATAACCAGCCCCATTGCACCGTCTTCGTTGTGGGCACAAATATATATAACAGTATGGGCAAAACGCGGATCTGGCATGGTCGGCATAGCAACAAGCAGTTGCCCGGAAAAATAAGATGATTTTGAGGTCTGGATCGTCATTTTTTACGTCCCTGACTGTTTTAAGATTTATTGGACTTAATTATTACATATAGGTAGATATTGCCCAAAATAAAGAACTTGTGAACGGAAAAATATAGCCGCAAAGGCCACTTTCCCGCCATTTTTTGTTATTATCTTTATGCCAGCTGAATTTACCAGTTAATTAACCTGAGGATTTTTTAATTACTATCGCGTAAATTTAATTTCATATACGTCCATGCCGCCAAGGGAATGCTTAAAATATTTAATTATGCCTAAAATGTTTTTTCACAAAAATATAATGAATGCTGTCTATATCTGGCTGGCAATTTTTATCGGCATTTTTTCAACAACCTTTTCAAGTAGCGCCAATGGCGCATCATCAACTTGGAATGAAACCGAACATACCCAAGTAAGGTTGATAAGTGCGCTAGATACAATTGGCAATGATACAAACGTTACCATTGGTTTACATTTTAAATTAAATCCTGAATGGAAAGTTTACTGGCGTTCTGCCGGCGATGCCGGATACCCCCCTTCAATAGACTGGACCGGGTCAGAAAACTTAGCCGAAGCAACAATGCGTTGGCCTATACCAGAAAGGTTTTCGATACTTGGGTTTGAAACGCTTGGCTATAAAAAAGAAATAGTGTTTCCCATATCAATTAAACTGAAAAATTCAAATCAAGATTTATCCATCAAGGCAAATGTTGATTATTTGGCTTGCGCTGAACTTTGTATACCGTACGAGGCAAGGCTTGAGATTTTCATTCCCAAGGGTGTGTCAGGGGTGGCCCGTACGGGTGGCCCTGAAGCCCACCTTATTAGCCGCTATGATTCACGCGTGCCCAAAACCGCCGATGGTTCAGGGATGGTTATAAAAAGTGCGGAAATAAAAACGGATAATAAAAAAGGCATATTAATTGTTACGGCCACTGCCACAGCAGATTTTACCGAGCCAGATATATTTATTGAAGGCCCTGATGGACTTTCTTTTTCCAACCCACAAACATGGATTGATGCTTCGGCAAAAATGGCGGTTTTGGAAATATCTGTGGATGGGCTTGGACATTTAAAAAAGCCACTTAACGAAACTGAATTAACTTTTACGCTTGTCGATAAAAACGGTCCGCGCGGTCTGGAACAAAACATTGTTCCAACAATGGCCAGTGCCAGCACCCTTGCGGTAAGCGACCTTTTGGCCCCTGCCCTTAGTGGGGGAACCTCAATTTTTGTTATTCTTGGGCTGGCCCTGCTAGGGGGCATTATACTTAATCTTATGCCGTGTGTTTTGCCGGTGCTTTCAATTAAACTGATGGGTGCCGTTAGTCATGGTGGTAGTGATAAAAAAACCGTGCGCTTTAGCTTTATTGCTTCAGCAATGGGAATTATTTTTTCATTCTTATTGTTGGCGGGCGCGCTGGTGGCGCTAAAAAGTGCCGGGGCCGCAATTGGCTGGGGCATCCAGTTTCAGCACCCATGGTTTTTAATTTCCATGGCGTTGGTGATTGTGGTGTTTGCCGCTAATATGTGGGGATTTTTTGAAATCCATTTACCCGGAGCCATATCAGAAATTGGCGCAATCCAAAGCCACCAGCACGGATTGGGTGGGCATTTCCTGACCGGTGCCTTTGCCACCTTATTGGCGACCCCTTGTTCAGCACCATTTTTAGGAACTGCAGTTGGGTTTGCCCTTGCCCGTGGGCCGCTTGATATATTCATGGTTTTTACCGCACTAGGGATTGGCCTAGCATCGCCATATTTATTAATTGCCATGTGGCCAGGTCTCGCCACCAAAATGCCTAAACCCGGTCGGTGGATGGTTATTCTTCGCCGCATAATGGGTTTTGCCTTGGCCGCAACGGCGCTTTGGCTGGTAAGCATCATTGCGGTGCAGGTAAACGTTATGGCGGCATGGTTGCTGGGCGCGGTATTGGCTGTGGTGGTTGGTGTGTTTTGGCTGCATCACCGCATGGGCAGGCGCTATGGTAGGTTGGAATGGGTAGCGTTGGCGGTGTTGGCGGTGCTGGCTTTACTTATACCCGATGGGACCCGGCAAAATGGCTATGGCAAATATGATGTTTCCGAACTTAACGGAATCTGGCAACCGTTTGACCAAGGTGCAATCCCTGCATTAGTCAGAAGCGGCAAAACGGTTTTTGTCGACGTAACGGCAGAATGGTGTTTGACGTGCCAAATAAACAAAGCGGTATCACTTTCCCATGGTGAAGCCCTAGCGCGGCTAAAAGGGAAAGACGTTGTTGCCATGCAGGCTGACTGGACCCGTCCCAGCGATGAAATATCTAACTATCTGGCAAATTTTGGTCGTTATGGAATACCATTTAATGCGGTTTATGGGCCGGAAACGCCAAATGGTTTTGCCTTGCCAGAACTGCTAAGCCAACAAATAGTCATAGATGCGCTGAACAAGGCTGGCAAAAAAGAACAATTGAAATAAGCCAGCGCAAAAACTATCTTTCATTTAGTTGCTTCAAATCATTTAACACCGGAGAATAAAAAATGACCCTCAAAGTAGGTGACACCATACCAGCGGCCACATTGCACGAAATGGGGACCGAAGGTCCGGTTGAAATTTCATCAAGTGATCTTTTTTCCGGTAAAAA
>JAOUJU010000214.1 GCA_029883045.1 Rhodospirillaceae bacterium | reverse complement strand
TGGTTATTAGATTGGGCCGTTATTGGGCGAAACTAAGGGGAAAATGAGCAATTTCACCACCACCAAAGCAGATGGCCTTTCGGCCGTGCCTGCACCTCTGGGCCGCGGATTGCGGGCAGAAACCATAGCTAAGCGTTATTCTAAACGCCCCGTGGTTTCTGATTTATCCATGGAAATACAGCGCGGTGAAATAGTGGGCCTGCTGGGCCCTAACGGGGCTGGTAAAACAACCTGTTTTTATATGATGATGGGCCTAATCCAGCCAGATTATGGCCATATTTATCTAGATGGTAACGATATAACCCACCTGCCAATGTATCGACGGGCAAGAATGGGCATGGGCTATCTTCCGCAAGAAGCATCAATTTTTCGCGGTCTTTCCGTTGAAGATAACATTTTAGCAATTTTAGAGGTAACCGAACCCTCAAAAGCCCAGCGCGAGGCAACATTAGATGCCTTGTTGGCAGAATTTTCTATTACCCATATCCGGCGCACTCCGGCCTTGGCGTTATCGGGCGGTGAACGCCGGCGGGTTGAAATTGCGCGCGCCCTTGCGTCTAATCCCCATTTTATTTTGCTTGATGAGCCGTTCGCTGGAATTGACCCCATAGCGGTGGGCGATATCCGTGATTTGGTAATCCACCTGAAAGACCGTGGCATCGGTGTTTTAATAACCGATCATAATGTCCGTGAAACCCTAGATGTTATTGATAGGGCATATATTATTCACAGTGGAATGTTACTGATGGAAGGCACGCCCGCAGATATCATCGGAAACGAAGACGTCAGGCGGGTTTATCTGGGCGAGCGGTTTAACCTGTAACCCTCATTCAAACATCACTATATTATAGTTACGCATACCAATACAGCTGCGTACGGAGGAACCAATGGCGTTAACGCCTAGGCTAGATATGCGTCAAGGCCAATCGCTGGTAATGACGCCGCAACTGCAACAAGCAATCAAGCTTTTGCAACTGAGCAATATTGAGCTGGCCGAATATGTTGAACAAGAGCTGGAGCAAAACCCGCTTTTGGAACGCGACGAACGTGAAATTACAGGCGAAACAATAAGCGAAACACAACAGCGCGAAGGCCCAGATGGCCCAAGTGATGTGGATGGCACAAATTCAACTGATAAATTTGACAGCGCAGACACAATTAACGCTAGCGGCGAAAGTGGATCGGACGGTGAAACCGCCCAAGCAATGGATGTGGAAATAGATAACGACTACACCGCCGACAGTGGTTCTGACCTGCCCCAGGCAACCGACGCGGCGGGTTATGAAAGCTGGTCGCCAGGTGGAAATTTCGGTGGCGATGATATGCCCGGTATTGAACAAACGCTGGCTAGCGAACAATCCATGCGTGAATACCTGCTTAGCCAGCTAGGAATGATAATTTCCACACCTCAAGAAAGGCTAATTGGGATTGAACTAATAGATACTTTGAACGAATCTGGTTACATAACTGGATCGCTCGATTCAATCTGTGAGCGTCTTGGCTGTGACTTAAAAGAAGTCGAAGACGTATTATATAAAATGCAAACCGTTGACCCGCCCGGGCTTTTTGCTCGTGATTTAAGGGAATGTCTGGCATTGCAATTAAGTGATCTAAATAGGCTTGATCCGGCCATGCAAAAACTTCTTGATAATCTACAGCTAATGGCAAATCGCGATCTTAAGGCATTGGTAAAAGTATGTGGGGTTGATAGCGATGACATTCGCGACATGGTAGATGAAATTCGCGCTCTTGATCCTAAACCGGGGCGCGCTTTTATATTTGATGTTGCCGAAACAGTTATACCGGATGTTTTTATGAAGCCTGTCCCCGGTGGCGGATGGTCGTTGGAATTAAATTCGCACACATTGCCACGCGTTTTGGTTAACAACCGTTATTACGCCGAGGTGAGCAAGCACCAAAAAAATGACAAGGACAAACAATACCTGAACGAATGTCTGCAGTCGGCTAATTGGTTGGTAAAATCATTGCATCAACGCGCCACAACTATACTAAAGGTAGCTAGCGAAATAGTAAGCCAGCAAGACGGGTTTTTTCGCAAAGGGGTGCAGGCAATGAAGCCGCTTGTGCTGCGTGACATTGCCGATGTTATTGAAATGCACGAAAGTACTGTTTCGCGGGTGACATCGAATAAATATATGGCAACCCCGCGGGGGATTTTTGAATTAAAATATTTCTTCTCTTCTTCCGTAGGTGGCGATGGAGGCGGCGAGGCCCACTCTTCAGAATCAATAAAAAGCAGAATAAGCAATATGATTGAAGGCGAAGACCCAAAGAAAATATTGTCCGATGATAAAATAGTAGAGCTACTAAAAGGCGAAGGTATGGATGTGGCGCGCCGAACGGTAGCAAAATACCGTGATGCCTTGGGGTTTCCATCTTCGGTCCAGCGGCGAAAAGAAAAATCCGGAGCCTTTTAAAAATCATTTTTTCCTTGAAAAACAGCCAGTTACTCCCACCTATTGACTTAGGCAGGTGTCGGTTTTAAGTTCCGGGCAAATTCAGGAGGGACGCTTGGATATCCCCATTTCAGCCATTTTACGAGGCGAACATAATTTGAAAAATGCGTTGTTTGCCTCAATAAAGCCTGCGACTTAGATTTTACAAACCCTATAACTCAACTCATCTCAGGATATAAACCAACACAATGGACATTACCGTTAATAGCAAACAAATGGATGTCGGCGAATCACTTCGTAGCCATTCAGAAAACAATCTTAATGATGCCGTTTCCAAATATTTTGATCGCGCCATTGATGCGACAGTGACTTTTTCAAAAGCAAGTCACGATTTTTTCGGTGTTGAAATAACGGTTCACGCGGGACGTGGTTTGACAGTGCATGGGCACGGTGAAGCATCCGATGCCTACCCAGCGTTTGATCAGGCGCTTGAACGTGTGGCTAAGCAGCTTCGTCGCTATAAACGCAAACTTGTAAGCCATCATCAAAAGACAGATGAAGAATCATCGCCGGCAAATTATGCTATTTTAGCAACCCTAGAGGTTGAAGAAATTGCCGAAGAGGACAACCCCACAATTATCGCCGAAATGGCGCACGATATTGTAACCCTTAGCGTAAGCGAGGCTGTAATGCGCCTTGATCTGGGAAACCTGCCGGTTGTTATGTTTAAAAATGGTACGCACGGTGGGTTGAATGTTGTTTATCGCCGCACCGACGGTAACGTTGGCTGGATTGATCCAGCCACAGTTGACGCATAAAAAAACCTTAAGTCAGATATTGCAGTGGTCAAAAAAAAGACCAAGAAAGGTTAAGTAATGGAAATCAGCGACCTGATAACAATCGAGTGCGTTGTTCCGGGACTCAAGGTCAGCAGCAAAAAGCAGGCTTTGCAGGAACTATCCAAACGCGCCGCTGAAATAACCGGCGAACACGAACGCGCTATTTTTGATGTTTTAATGGAACGCGAACGTCTGGGCACAACTGGCGTTGGTCATGGAATTGCCATACCGCACGGCAAACTGGCCAGCCTTGATCGCCTTTATGGTATGTTTGCCCGCCTTGATCAGCCAATTGATTTCAATTCAATTGATGAACATCCGGTAGACATTATTTTTCTATTATTGGCGCCCGAAACTGCTGGTGCCGATCACCTTAAGGCACTTGCCCGGGTATCGCGTTTATTGCGCGATAACGATGTCTGTGAAAAGCTTCGCGAAACAGAAGAGCCAGAAGCCCTTTTTGCGCTT
>JAOUJU010000213.1 GCA_029883045.1 Rhodospirillaceae bacterium | reverse complement strand
TGAGCATCAAACATTGATTGAAGCAATAAATGACCTTCATTCACGCATCGACCAAAGCGGGGGAAACATATCTGGTGCCATCCGCCATTTGGGTGAAATTCATGCACTAGTTGAAGCCCATTTTGCCCTTGAAGAACGAATAATGCGCGAAGAAGGCTTTTCCCGTTTCAAAGAACACAAAGCCGATCATTCAATTTTATTGGATGAAATCTTAGATATATTGGATTCCCTTAGCGTTGGTGATGATATTGATCTAGATAAAGCACTGGGTCAAAAGGTGCGAGATTGGTTTACCACCCACTTTTCAACGTTCGATCGTGATTTTCACATTTGGGAACAACGCGAAAAAAATAATCCCTAATGAATTACTATGCCTTCTTTCGCACTATGGGTTAGGGCAATTGCTTGGCCTGAAGAAAGAACGATTGAGTGACTGAAATTTTCAATCGCAATTGTTTCATCACCATTAAAAATACTAACTGTTAATTGATGTTTTCCTTCAGGAACAATGAAAGTTTGATAAAAACTTGATGGCCCATCATCACGCAGGCCCGCCGGATTAGCGCTTTTATTAAAAACTTCCTTTCCATCAAGGGCAAAAACAACCCTAACTGGATTTCTTTCACGTGAACAATTTTTTGCCGTTCGCATATTTGGCTTAAGGTCGCTTTGCTCGCCCACACTGCGCACCGTACAAGGAATTTTTCTTTCCCCCAAAAGGGTAAGGCTTAATTTTATCTGCGCCGAGTTTTCGGGGGCATACTGATAAGATGGATAACTTGAAAAATATCCAATAAATAATAGGAATGGCACATACAATATAGACTGAAATGCAATTTTTATTGGCGTTAGTGTTGCTTTTTTATATCTGGCACTTTTTGCAGTTTCAATATCAAGTGCAGTTTCAAGCGCGCGGCTTTTTCTTTGTAATTCTTTTTGGTCATCATTAAGTGTGAACAGGGTTTGAATGCCAATGGCCTTAAACAAAACAAAAAACACCACCGGTCCAAAAACCATAATTGGAACAATATAAAAAACATTTACACCTGATATTTCCATGCTGTTAGCCCTCACCCGAGGTTACGGTTGGTTTTTGCTTGGTTGGCAAGGAAGATAATTTTTCATTGAAATCAGAAACATGGTTCAATGCTTTGACAAGGTTTGTTGGGTCGGCCCAAATGGTAGACAGCCGTTCGCGTGGAACCCGTGTACGCAAATTAGGGTCACGCAGTTGATTAATTCGGTCTTCTGTCCAAAATTGTCCAAAACGGTGATAGCATCCGTTTTCACTGCAGCCCATTACCATTACGCCATCCATAGACCCGCGTGAAATTGCAAAATCAATAAATGATGGTGGCAACATTCCGGTACATGGAACCTGCAAGGTTCCAACGTGCAGGTCGTTGGCGCTTGCTTCAAAACTAAGTTTTTCAAGATCAATCCCATTAGCGCAGCCAAAAATAATAATTGCATTTTTCTTGCCAGCCGCGGCGCGGGTTTTGTTCATTACATCAACCGTGCTAGTGCGCAGGCTTTTAAACGATGGTTCCGGTAGATCAATCCCGGTGACAAGTTCTTCATCGTGGCGGAACGGGGTTGAAACCGGGCAGGCGCCTACGCATATGCCGCACGATACACACGCTTTGGCATCAACCACCGCTTCGGTATCAAATTTCATTCCGTCGGTTCTGGGCTTCATTTCTATGGCATCATAAGGGCAATCTGATGCACAGCGTGAACAACCATTGCATTT
This sequence comes from Rhodospirillaceae bacterium, assembly GCA_029883045.1. Taxonomy (GTDB): domain Bacteria; phylum Pseudomonadota; class Alphaproteobacteria; order Rhodospirillales; family Magnetovibrionaceae; genus DAOVVL01. The sequence goes on along the minus strand of JAOUJU010000213.1, from coordinate 1,977 downwards.
TTCCAGCGAAACAAACGCTGCTGGTTCAGGTTTGGTGAAACTTAACAATGGCACAATTGAAACAAGCACGGTTGCGCCAATGCCCACCGCCCACATCGGACCCGGACCAATGGCGTCAAACAATGGATAAGCAATTAGATAAAACCAATCAAAATCAAGATTAATAGCCACCGTTGAAAGGTCGGCTTTATCGTGACTGGTGGCTGGATAAACCAGCGAAAGTATTACCAGTGCACCAAGTGCACCAAGTGCCAATGCCTTGGGCGGGTTTATGCGTGGGCTTTTAAGCCGCATTACGTGAAACCACATAATGAAAAGAAGAAACAACGGTACGAATATGTGAATAAATACCAACAACGTGAAAAAACGGTCGGTTATGGTAACCGGGCTAAGGAAGTTATTTGCTACTTGTTTGCCAAATATACCAAGCCAATCGAGCCATTCCATCGAGCCAATTGCGACATACTGCGCCAACATATCCCAGACCAACCAGTAACCGCTGACGCCAGAAAAAAATAAAAACCAAATAATTGGAACACCGGTAAACCATGCAAACCAGCGTGCACCACGGTAGCGACCGTATGAAAATTCACGCAACAGGTGCGTCATTGCCACCACCACCATGGCGTCCGATGCGTACCGATGCAGGCTACGCATGATACCAGCCAGGTACCATTGGCTGGTCATCCATTCTACTGATTCATAAGCACCACTAACGGACGTGTCAAAAAAAATGTAAATGTAAATGCCGCTGCCAGCGACAACCCAGTAAAGAAAGAACGCCAACGATCCTAGTTGGCGAATTGGATTTAACGCACCGTCAAATGGCCTGTCAAAAATAGATTCAATGTGCTGGAAAATACTTCTTAAAGATTGTTGCACTGGTTAAATTATCCGCCTTATCGGGTCGCTGATATTTATAAATATAAATACCGGGACACTGTTTGTTTTTATTGTTTTATCATGCAGGGATATAAATCGCACCTTGATGTTTATCAATCGACGGATAAAACAGAAATATCATGCCACGTTGCTTGCGTTGCCTGATTTTTTGGCGGCTTTGCTTTCAGCGGCAAAGCGCCATATTTGGCGGACAAGAAATGTTCCCACCAGCAAAAGGAAAGTAGCCCCCGCCATCAAATGAACGAATATTCCATAATCGAAGCGATAACGTCCCAATTCAGGATCATAAACGGTACAGAACAAACGAACCCTTTTTACCAAATCGTCAATGCTAGCATAAGGGGTTGATGTCCCAAATAATATGGCCTTCAACGGTTCGCCCAACTGGGTTGGTGAAAAATTAGCTCCATAAATTTGGGTATGCACTACACCTTTGCCATCAATAACAGTTATCTGATCAAGGTGATTAAACCCGTTTTTAGTCGGGTAAAACATAAAACCTAAATCATCGCTCAAACCTTGGATCTGGTCTATATCACCGCCAAGGAACAACCAATTTTTATCTGCCAATTCCAACATTGAGCCATAATCGTCCATGTGTTCGGGGCTATCGAATGTTGTATCAAACCCAACTGTTATAACATTAAAACTTTCATTGCCCATTCCATCACGGGCCACATCAACCCCATTGCCAAGCGACGTTACCAGCGGTGGGCAACTTTCAACGCAGCTTGAATATATCAGATTAATAACCAAGGGCTTGCCGGCAAAATCACTAATTCTATATTCAGCGCCACCTGCGCCCAAAAGTTTATAATTACCAACTTTTCTGCCGATGGCGGCCTGACTTATTCCAATAACTTCTTTTGTTTTTTCGCTTAAAACACCGTTTGTATCGGTGCTTATATCACCGGCCGCAAAACCCGCACCCGGCGCGCACAACAACACGCCCAAGGCTGCAATAATAAAGCCATGGGCGTGCGTTGAATTTTTTCTAACTTTTTTTACTTTACTCATTTTATTTCAGCACCTGCTGATATGAAGATCTGAAAAAGTGGCGGGCGGCATACTTGA
>JAOUJU010000014.1 GCA_029883045.1 Rhodospirillaceae bacterium | reverse complement strand
AGAAAACTCAACCGTTGATATGTTGACCGATCAAACGGAAGCACAAATCGCAAATATGGAACGCCTAATAGAAATTGCCGGACTTGATGTTGGCGATTTAATGGAAAGCGATAATGGCTTTATTGCCGGTCAGGGCGGGCCGTTTATTGCGGTTAAACCTGATGGCAGACCAGGTGGAAGGCTTTCAACAAAGCTAAACAACCTTGAAAACAAATTATCCTATTCTGAATCGTTGCAATCTGTTTTACGCAAAATGCCAATGGCTACACCGCTTCAGGCTTATTATATAACCAGCACATTTGGAAAACGGCGTGACCCAGTTAATAAAAAATGGTCTATGCATTATGGCCTTGATATGGGTTCGACCCCGGGTGCCATGATAACCGCAACATCACCGGGCAAGGTTATTCATGCCGGATGGAAGGGTAATTTCGGAAAACTGGTGGAAATTGACCACGGAGCAGGGATTATTACCCGCTATGGGCATCTAAGCAAAGTTATGGTAAAAGTAGGACAAGAAGTTTCCTTCGGAGAAAAGATCGCAATTATTGGCAGCACTGGGCGATCAACCGGCAGACACTTACATTACGAGGTATTGTTTAAAGACAAAGGTCTCGATCCAATGAGATTTGTAAAGGCAGGACGCTATGTTTTCCAAGAGTAACAAATCAAACGTAATCACCAACAGTAACGCTGACCAGAATGTTAAGACAAAGATACCATCAATCATGGCATCTGATCTTGTTGTTACTGGTGATATAGTCAGTGAAGGTGAAGTTCAGATTGACGGTGAAGTAATTGGCGACATCAGAAGCAATGTTTTGCTTGTTGGTGCCAGCGCAAAAATAAAAGGCGAAATTTTTGCCGATACTATCCGTATTCACGGCAACATAAATGGCCAGATAAAGGCCAAGACTGTGCATTTGGCCAAGACAGCACATGTCATCGGCGATATTTTGCATGAAAACCTTTCCATCGATGAGGGTGCCTATATCGAAGGGCATATCACGCGTATGGCAGATGCGCCCAGCACCATTTCTGACGAAAGAGTTAATCTTGTGGTCAATAAATCATCAGGCTCTCCACGTCCGGGTCAAACACCACTGACGGGATCAACGCCAACCACACCGCAACCATCTGGTACGGATAAAAAATCTGCTACTGGTGTTTAGATAAAACCTTTTGTTCATATAATTTAAAAACCCGGTCTATTTAGCCGGGTTTTTTATTTTAAATTATGGTCCGGGGTGTTAGCCGCCACGGTTTAGGGCAACTTGCTTTCCGCCTATCTTTTGTCGATAAACATGAAGGTTTCCAATGACGCGATGAACGTAATCGCGGGTTTCATTGAACGGTATCATTTCTATCCAATCAACTGTGTCTGTCTTTTTGTCTCTTGGATCACCATGGTCACGTATCCATTTTCTGGCCCGGTTAGGCCCAGCGTTATATGCGGCAATGGCTAAAATGTATGAACCTTCGAATTCTTTTATTAGTGACGCTAAATACGTCTGCCCAATAACCATATTGTAATTTGGGTCTTGCAATAATTTATCACGGGAAAAACTTAACCCCACTGATTTGGAAACCTTTTTCGCGGTTGCGGGCATTATTTGCATCATTCCCCGTGCGCCGGCACCACTTCTGGCGCCGGGGTAAAATGCGCTTTCTTGCCTAATAACCGCAAGCACCAGCGGGGTTTCTATGGTTGTTCCTTTTCTTAATTTTGGTGGATTGATGGCCGGGTATGCATTGGTATGCATTGGCGCCCCGGTTTGATGTGCTTTTTTTCTTATTCTTAAAGAAAGGTCCATTCGACCATTTGCTGCGGCTATCTCAGCTATAGCTTCGTGCCAGCTATCGGTGTTGCCCATTTTATCAAGCGCCAGAACAAATGGGCGCATTCTTTTTTGTTCGTTTAATTCACCCAATATCCGTATGACCCTAGCTAGGGGGTGGGTGTTTATTATTGCCGCATCGCTTGAATCTATTTGCACCTCAGGATCAAGAAATGCGCCATTATCAGGCAACTTTTCGGAAATATTATTATTTAGTTTAGGGTGGCTAATTTTAAGTTTGCCAAGTTGACCATAAAAAGTGGTTGGATATTGTGCGGCCTGTTTATATTGATTTTGTGCACCATCAATGTTTCCCAATGCCTCCTCTGCGCGACCAGCCCAATAGGTTCCCCGTGCCAACGAAACCGGATAATTAACGGCCTTTATCATATTTTCAAAATGTTTTTTGGCATCGGTTGGCCGGTTTAAAAACCTGAGTGCAATCCACCCTGATATCCATTCTGCATCCGAATATTCAGCCGCAGATTCTGGTAAAAGTGAATGCTTTGATGAAATCCGGTATGCAATTTCAGGTTTCTTTTTGCGAAGCGCTAGACGCGCAAGATAGGCACGTTCAACCCACCACTTTTCAGGGTGTGAAACTTTTGCCGGGGCCTTATCCAAAATTTCAACTGCACCTTCGAATTTTCCTTTTGTGCGGCGCCAGCGTAGGCGTTCATACATAAGTCGATCATCATTTTTTAAATGCGACGGCACATCGCCAATCGCTTTGTCAACGTTTCCCTCCTTGCGCATAAGCCATATACGCGCAATGGCTAACTTTCTTTGGTCTTCGCCAACTTTCCATATCTGGCGTTTTGCCGGGTAATAACGTTTTTCCCAGATAAGACGATCAAGGCGATCAATATGATCTTTTTTGCTAAGTAATTTTTTATTTCTTTTGTAAAAATTTTTTTCCTGAGACCGGGTAAAATTACCTTCAACCCATATGGCGCGTAGCGAAAGTATTCCTGCTTCTTTGTGCCCCGATTTCAACAATGCTTCGCCGTAACGCGCATGACCCATCGCAGAAATTGGTCCGCCCATGTTTGTAATATGAAAAACAACCTCTTCAGGGGTCATGGCCGAAGGGATGGTTTCTTCCGCTCTTTTTGTTATTTCATTTCGCTTTGGCCAATCCCCACGTTTTCCCAGAAACTTTATAGCTTCGTCAAATTTTCCGGGTGATCCGTGGCTGGTTAGGTACTGCCACATCATTAAATCACTTAATAGAGAGTCTTTTATTTTGCCCATGTGGATTTTGGCATCATGCCATCTGCGGCGGTCTAGTGATTTAAATATATTCTTTGCATGAGAGGCATCGCTTTTGCTTATTTCATTGGCCGATGCCGATGTGGGCGCCATCCAAGTTAGAACAAGCGGTGTTGCGCAAAACAAAACTGCAAATAGCGCAGCTTTAGCAACCATCTTTGATGACCTGCTTTTTCTAAAAAACCCAATGGTAAAACCGTTCAACATTTTCCCCCTTGGAAGGTTGCGCCTATGCCTTAATATTAGCGAATCTACGCTTTAGTCAGCCCATTCTCAAGAATGCAGGTTAACCTATGATTACCCAGCCAAAACAAAGAAAAACCACAGACTTTACGACTAGCCCCGATGGGGGTAATGTCCGCCCATAGGGGCCATAGGGGCCAAAAGCGTAAGTGACGATAGTTTGATTAATATAGATACCACCCTATCAGGAGTTTAAGCAGATATGAAGTTCAAGGGTTCATTCACCGCGCTAATCACACCATTAAAAAATGGTGAGGTGGACGAAAAGTCTTTCCAAGATTTTGTCGATTGGCAAATTAAGGAAGGAACAAACGGTCTTGTCCCATGTGGTACAACAGGCGAATCGCCGACACTTACCCATGAAGAGCACAAACGTGTAACCGAGCTATGTATCGATGTTGCAAAGGGCCGTGCCGTGGTAATGGCTGGCGCTGGGTCAAATTCAACTGCTGAGGCCATTCAGTTGGCAGTCCATGCCGAAAAGGCGGGGGCTGATGGATTGTTGGTGGTTACCCCATATTATAACAAGCCTACCCAAGAAGGGTTGTTTCGTCATTATGAAGCAATAAACAATGCAGTTTCGACACCAATTTTTATATACAACATCCCCGGACGTTCAGTTGTGGATATGAGCATGGAAACAATGTCCCGCTTGGCAAAGCTTGCAAACATTGTTGGTGTAAAAGATGCAACCAGCGATCTTGCGCGACCAATTCACACCATGACACAAATTGGTAAAGATTTTATCCAACTTTCAGGTGAGGACGCCACCGCCATTCCGTTTTTAGCCGCCGGTGGTCATGGATGTATTTCCGTAACGTCTAACATTGCGCCGCGCCTTTGTGCCGAACAGCACAAGGCATGGGCAGATGGGGATGTTGACGGGGCAATCGAAATACAAGAACGCCTTTTGCCGCTTCATAGCGCAATGTTTTGCGAAAGCAGCCCCGGCCCGGTTAAGTATGCCGCTGAAATGCTTGGCATATGTTCAGCAGAACTGCGTTTGCCGCTTTGTGAAATTTCTGAGAGCAGTAAAGAAACAGTTGAGACCGCCCTTCGGCAAGCTGGGATAGCCAACTAGTCCGCTTTTTTTTCGGACCAAGGGGAAATCATGGCACAAAAAAAGAAAAAAAAGCCAGATAACGTCGCCGCCCGCAACCGCAAGGCACGCCACGACTATTTTATTGAGCAAACCTTCGAAGCCGGAATCCAATTGCAAGGCAGCGAGGTAAAATCATTGCGCCAAGGCCACGCCACCATTGGCGATGCCTACGCATCTGAAAAAGACGGTGAATTATACCTGCTCAATTCCTATATCCCTGAATACGAGGGAGCCAGCCATTTTTCCCACGAACCAAAACGCCCACGCAAATTGCTTATGCATAAACGTGAACTGGCAAGGCTGTTTATGGCTATTGGACGCGAAGGAATGACGGTTGTGCCGTTGAGTATCTATTTTAACCCCCGTGGCATGGCCAAGGTAGAAATCGGTCTTGCCAAGGGCAAGCACAAATCAGACAAACGTCAAGCGACCAAAGAACGTGATTGGAAGCGCGATAAAGCCAGAATATTGCACGCCAGCCAAAGAAATTAAAAAGGTGGGTTACATCTAAGTGTCTGATGATATTGAAAGCAAACTAAGTGGAAAAAGCGAAGGCACAATACTTGGTGGTGTCAGGGAAAAACTTATCCGCACCAAAGAACAATGGGCAGCCGAGGGAAGGGGGCTAAGTGGTGAAAACCCCCCAGAAAAAACCAAAGAAAAAACCAAAGAAAAAACAAGCGAGCCCAACAAAAAACGCCTGCCACCGGGCCAGCGCCTGACAAGTGACTTTCCGGTTCTTGATCTTGGGGTGCAGCCAGATATTCCGCTCGATCAATGGCGCTTTACGGTTTCAGGGTTGGTTGAAAACCAGATTGACTGGGACTGGCAACAATTTAATTCCCAACCGCAAACAACATTAGTTAACGATATTCACTGCGTAACCACATGGTCGCGTTACGATAATGAATGGCAAGGCGTTTGTGCCAGCCATTTGCTTGACGTTGTAAAACCAAAGCCAAATGCCGCATTTTTGGTTTTTTATTCTCATGATGGCTATACCACCAATGTTCCGCTAAGCGCATTTGACGACACAGATGTAATGTTGGCGCACAGTTGGAACGGAAAACCACTAACCCGTGCGCACGGCGGGCCAGTAAGACCGATAATTCCCAAACTTTATTTTTGGAAAAGCGCAAAGTGGATAAAGCACATTACGTTCATGGATAAAGATGCACCCGGTTTTTGGGAAGTTCGCGGCTATAATAATAATGCTGACCCATGGAAAGAAGAGCGTTACGGTTAATTTAACTTAATCAAATCCCCTATTTTTTAAATTACAACAGCGTTAGGGTTAACTCTCTGGCCCTCAATTAAAATTTGTTACTGAACGCCACCATCCCCAAGGCCTACGTAAATACCAACCAATCATTATGTGTGGAGATTAAATTTTATGAGCAAAAGCACCAACCAGCCAGAAAAGCATCTACTTCACTTAGTTTTTGGCGGTCACGTTGATGATCCGCAAACCCTTGATTTTTCTGATCCAAAAAACCTGAAGATAGTTGGAATTTTCCCCAGTAATGCGCAAGCCCTAGATGCCTGGAGAACAGCTTCACAAGCAAGCGTAGACGATGCCCACATGAAATACGTATTAGTGCATCTTCATCGTATGCTTGAAGACCCCGAGCACGAAAAATAAACGCAAAATAAGTTAAATTATTGGTTTATTAATTGCCTGCATCTAATTGATATTAAATACTAATTATTAATCGGGTTTTTTATCAATTTTCATGGCATCGATTTTTTTTTGCTCAAGGGACCGGTTTTTCTCAGCTATGGACTTCTCTGACTTGCTACGCCCATGGGAAATTCGGTTTTCGACAGCCTGTTTTTCCTTTTGTTCGCGTATTTTTTTCTTGCGAAACTTGCCAAGATTTATGGTTTCAGCCATTTGTTAGTGCCAATACATTGTTAAAAACGTCTTCAAACATTTTCGTGGTTAAGCGCCCGGTGTTGGTGTTATAGCGCGAACAATGATAGCTATCAGCCAACAATATACCTTTTGGCAGTTCAAAAACAGCACCATGGGCAAACTTAAACGCGCTTTTCTTCAGACCAACCGCACTAAGAACCGCACCGTGGGCAACGGTTCCAAGGGCTATTATTGCCCTTAGGCTATCCATCGAAGCGATTTCTGCCGATAAAAACCCATTACAAGCCGCTATTTCTGGCCCGGTCACCTTGTTTTGTGGTGGAACGCAGCGAACCGCATTGGTTATGCGTGCGATTGTCAGCTCAAGGCCATCATCGGCCCTGGCTAGATAGCTTCCTTGGGCCATACCTGTTTTAAGCAATGTTGGATAAAGAAGCTCGCCCGCACCGTCGCCGGTAAACGGTCTTCCGGTTTGGTTGGCCCCGTGCAATCCCGGCGCCAACCCAGCAATTAGTATTTTGGCCTTAATCGGTCCAAAAGAAGGGACTGGCGCATTAAAATATTCAGGAAATTGCGATTTATTTTTCACCCTAAAAGCATTAAGGCGTGGACAGGCAGCACAATTTGAATTGGGCATGATGGCGTTTGGTTTTATGCCCTTAGCCATTTTGACCATTAAGAAACGGCAACAAAATCAGCAGGAGTTTCTTCCTCGGCCTCATTAATAGCTAGCCCTTCATCAATATTGTCTGGTTGGGGGGTCGAATCATATTCGTGCGGGTCAAATTCATCTTCACTACCTTTTTCTGGCCGTGAAATAGCAGATTTTATTTTGCTTAAATCTATAAAGGTATCGGCTTGACGGCGAAGTTCATCCGCAACCATCGGCGGGTTTGATTTGACCGTGCTTACAACTGCCACACGAACACCTTTGCGTTGAACGGCCTCAACTAGGCGACGGAAATCACCATCACCAGAGAACAAGACAATGTGGTCAAGGCGGTCGGCCATTTCCAGCATATCGATTGCCAGCTCTATATCCATGTTGCCCTTAATTTTTCGCCTGCCTGCGGCATCGGTAAATTCTTTAGCGGGCTTGGTAACCATGGTGTAACCGTTGTAATCAAGCCAATCCACCAGTGGGCGAAGAGGGGAATATTCTGCATCATCCATAAGGGCGGTGTAATAAAAAGCCCTAACTAAATGGCCGCGAGTGGCAAAATGTTTGAGGAGGCGTTTATAATCTATGTCGAAATTAAGCGCCTTGGCTGCGGCATACAGGTTTGATCCATCAATAAATAGGCCAACCCGTTCTTGCGGATAAAACGGCATATCAAAATTCCTTAAAAAATAAATTAGTAATAAAAAAATTAACAATTATGCCTAATATAACTAACTATCTAATGGCCAGTGTGCAAGGTGTAAAATACCCCGTCAGGCAACCTCTGGGCGTGGTCAAGCTGCTTTAATCTGGGGGATAACTATATGATTTTAATAGGAATTGGTGCCAACCTGCCGAGCGATAAATTTGGCAGCGCCATTGAAACTTGCGCTCATGCGGTCAATCTTCTCGATGCCCATCCAAATATATCGGTGCTTGACACCTCAAGGTGGTTTGAAAGCGCACCAGTTCCAGTATCTGATCAGCCGTGGTTTATAAATGGCGTTGTAAGCATAAAAACAAGCCTTTCTGCCGCTGGTTTACTGGATTTTTTGCATGAAATTGAAACAGAATGTGGGCGGGTTCGAAATGATGGGTCGCCTGAAAAAAATGCACCTAGGGTTTTAGACTTGGATTTATTGGATTTTGATGGAAATTTAACAACAAATGGGCAGAAATCACCAATTTTGCCCCATCCGCGCATGGACGAAAGGGCGTTTGTGCTTCTTCCCATGGCCGACATAGCGCCAGACTGGCGTCATCCGCGCACCGAAAAAACCCTTGATGAGCTTATAAAATCATTAAATCCAGATCAGGTAGCAAGGGCGGTTGAGGACGCCTAAAATCGTCTTTGAATGGCTCTTAGGCAAAGAATAAGTCTTGAGGATACTATTTTTGCGGAGTTTATAGGCATTTTTGGCCTTTTTTCTTGCCTTATGGTGCTTGTGCAAATATACAAGGTGGCCTTGTGCCATATATACCCTCAGGGTGGCGCACCACGAAATAACAGATACTGGAGATTCCCATCCATGGCCCGTGTAACGGTCGAAGATTGCATAACAAAAATTCCCAATCGCTTTGATTTGCTGATGATTGCAGCTCAACGTGCGCGTAACATAAGTTCAGGTTCTGAGCTTACCCTTGAGCGCGATAACGACAAGAACCCGGTTGTTGCTCTTCGCGAGATTGCGGATGAAACAATCAACTTTTCTGAACTGGAGGACGGTATTATTACCGGGCTACAGCGCTACGTTGAAGTTGAAGAGCCGGAAGAAGACGAAATGGATCTGATGCAGGCCATTCATCACGACGTCGAAGAAGACGAAGTTGAAATGCAGGCCGACATTGAAGAAAAAGAAGAAGTGGTTGTAGACGCATTAACAGTTCATGACGTTGCCGCCGAAGAGGTAGATGCCGCATTCGAAGATGCAGAAACCCTTCAGGAAGGGGGCGAGTTGGAGGAGTCCTAATTATGCACCGACACATACAACATGTTTTTGTCATGTGTCGGCATTTTATGATTTGCCAGCTACACTTAACGCACCTTAATTTGTCTTTATTTAAAAACAACAACAAGCCCTTCGCTAGTTTATGGCGGAGGGCTTCGTCATGATGAGGCAATTTCAGCTTGTCGAAGCCATCAAGGCGTATGATCCAAACGCCGATGAAGAAATTATAAACAGCGCTTACGTTTATTCGATGAAAGCGCACGGATCGCAATTGCGTGCATCGGGCGATCCATATTTTTCTCATCCGTTGGAAGTTGCCGGAATCCTTGCAGGGTATCGTCTTGACGTAGCTACAATTGCTACGGCGCTTTTGCATGACACGGTTGAAGACACAGGATCAACCTTAAGCGTTATTGAAAAAACTTTTGGTTCAGAAATTGCCAAGCTGGTTGATGGGGTGACCAAGTTAAGCCAGATAGAAATGCAATCTGATCATTCCCAGCAAGCGGAAAATTTTCGCAAATTGCTATTGGCCATGTCCGAAGATATACGGGTGCTGCTAGTAAAACTTGCCGATCGTTTGCACAATATGCGTACGCTGCATTTTATTAAGGATGAACAAAAGCGCCGGCGCATCGCAACCGAAACAATGGAAATATATGCACCATTGGCTGAACGCATCGGCATGCAGGAACTTAAAAACGAATTAGACGATTTAGCGTTTGCAGAAATTAACCCGGAAGCACGAAATTCAGTACTAAAACGCCTTGATTTTCTTCGTGATGAGGGCGGCGATCTTATAAAAAGAATTGTTACAGAACTAGAACGTGTTTTAGGTGAATCTGGCATACAAGCGAAAGTATACGGGCGCGAAAAAACGCCTTATTCTATTTGGCGAAAAATGCAGCTGAAAGATGTTTCGTTTGAACAGCTTTCCGATATCATGGCATTTAGGGTTGTGGTTAAAGATGTTGATGAATGCTACAAGGCATTGGGCGTAGCACACAATGCTTACCGCGTTGTTCCCGAAAGGTTCAAAGATTATATATCGGTCCCCAAACCAAATGGTTATCGTTCGCTTCACACCGGAATAATTGGGCCAGAGCGTCACCGTATTGAATTGCAAATACGTACAGCCGAAATGCACGAAGTTGCCGATAATGGTGTTGCTGCGCACTGGGAATACAAACAAGGCAAGCCTGCCAATCTTACCGAAGGAAAGCACTACCGTTGGTTACGCGAACTGCTTGAAATTTTAGAAAATGCAGAAGAACCGGAAGAATTTCTTGAACACACAAAGCTTGAAATGTTTCCTGATCAAGTTTTTTGTTTTACGCCCAAGGGTGAATTAATTAACCTACCAAAAGATGCAACTCCAGTTGATTTTGCCTATGCGGTTCATACCGAAGTGGGCGATAGATGTGTAAGCGCAAAAATAAATGGGCGCATGGCACCGCTTAAATCGTCACTTAAAAACGGCGATCAGGTAGACATAGTTACATCAAAAAATCACACGCCATCACCCACGTGGGAACGGTTTGTTGTTACGGGAAAAGCGCGTGCCAGAATTCGCCGTTTCATCAGATTAAAAGAGCGCGACCAGTATATTGAGCTTGGTCATGCAATGCTTGAACGTGCATTTTTAGAAGAAGATTATCCATTAACCGAAAAGGGTCTTAAGGGAATTTTGAAAAATTTCCAAAAGGAAAATGTTGATGATTTGGAGGCAGGGGTTGGCAATGGCCATATTTCAGCACGCGATGTGGTTGAGGCTGTTTATCCCGGAACAAGAAAAAAAGCATCGGCCAAATCAGGCAAAGTAGTCCCGCTTGAGCAAGCAAGGTCGTCCCAAGAAAAAAAAGAAGGCAGCGCTATACCCATCAGGGGACTTATTCCCGGAATGGCGGTGCATTATGCCAGATGCTGTCACCCGCTTCCCGGTGATAGAATTGTTGGCATAATTACCACCGGCAAGGGCGTAACCATACACACCATTGATTGTGACACCCTAGAGGGGCTAACGAACGAACCAGAGCGCTGGATTGATGTTTCGTGGGAGGCCAATGCAGGTAAAACAGAGGCCCACGTTAGCAGGATCCACCTTATTGTTCTTAACGTTCCGGGTAGCCTTGGGGATTTATCCAATGTTATTGCCAGAAATAACGGCAATATTTCGAATCTCAAGATCATTTCCCGGCAAACGGATTTCTTCGATATGATAGTCGATATAGAGGTAAAAGACGTAAAACACCTTTCCGAAATCATTGCCGCACTGCGAGCAACCCCAGCGATCAATTCGGTTGATCGGGCTAGGGGGTGATTGTTGGATATGAGATAATGCCAGAAAGCTGTTTTTTAACTGCAAAAATCATCTTCATTTGTTTATAGTTTGAATATGTTTCAGCGTAGATCCAAACCAAACATTATTATTATGCTGCGAGAGTTCTTCTGGCCCAGTGCCGGGTGGCATCGCTCGACCAGATATGTGTTTCACCGGGTGGCGCGTATTCCAGGATCATCTTATTCGTTGGCAGCAGGGTTTGCCTGCGGAGCGGCCATTTCAATGACCCCATTTGTGGGGCTTCATTTTGTGCTGTCTGCAATACTCGCATACATAATGCGCGCAAATATACTTGCTAGCGCCATTGGTACGGCCGTGGGTAACCCGTGGACCTTCCCATTCATATGGGTGTGGATTTATAATGCTGGCTTATGGATGATTGGCAGCGGTCATGTGGGCGGAACAGAGGTTGAATTTGCAGCCGTGTTTTCACAGTCAATGGAAGCCCTCATCCGTTTTGATATAGCATTTCTGATAAAAACATCAGGCCCCGTATTGTGGCCAATGTTAATAGGTTCATTACCAACTGCACTTGTAACATGGATAATTTTTTATGTACCGTTACAGCCAATGATATCGCGCTATCAAACAAAGCGTAACCACAGGCGAACCAAAAAAAGGCGTGAGCAAAAAAAAGAAAGAGCATCGATCTCAAAAATTACGGACAAGGATATCGAATTAATGGTTTCAAGCGATGTAATCCCAGAAACCATTACTGCGGATAAAACACAATTATGAAAACCCCTAATGTGACAAACGCAGAAAATTATCTTCGTCTTGGTGTTAATATTGATCATGTTGCAACAATTCGAAATGCCCGTGGGGGGGATTGCCCCGACCCGGTACGTGCGGCAAAAATAGCAGCAGATTTTGGCGCTGATGGTATAACCGCACACCTGCGCGAAGACCGTCGCCACATTACAGATAGCGACATTCTTCGTCTGGGAGAGGAAATTAATCTTCCACTTAATCTGGAAATGGCAGCAACTGATGAAATGCTAAAAATTGCACTTCGTCATAAACCGCATGCAGCGTGTATTGTTCCTGAAAAAAGGGAAGAAAGAACAACGGAGGGCGGTTTAGATGTCATCGGACAAATCAAGCATCTGGAGCCGTTTGTTAAAACCCTTGTCGATGCCGGAATTCGCGTTTCACTGTTTATAGAACCAGATCCATTGGTTTTAGATGCGGCAAAATCGCTCGGTGCACCGGTGGTCGAATTGCATACTGGTTCGTACTGCGATGCGCCATCGGGTGAACACCAAAATAAAGAATTACAGCGCATAATAAATGCAGCAGCCCATGCCGATGAGATTGGGCTTGAATGCCATGCCGGACACGGATTGACATTCACTAGTGTAACGCCGATTGCTGAAATAAAAACCATTGCAGAGCTAAATATTGGACATTTTTTGGTTGGTGAGGCAATTTTTGTTGGACTGGGCAATTCAATTACTGAAATGCGTCGCTTAATGAATGTGGCAAGAGGCGAGGACGGAAAATGATAATTGGTGTTGGTACTGATCTTTGCGATATCAGGCGAATTGAAAAAACCCTTGAACGGTTTTCTGATCGTTTTGTTGAACGCATCTACACAGACATCGAACAAAAAAAATCTGAACGACGCGCATCAAAGGCAAATTCATTTGCTATGTTTTATGCTGCCAAAGAAGCAACCGCCAAGGCACTGGGAACTGGATTTCGCGAAGGTGTGTTCTGGCGCGACCTAGGCGTTGATAACTTGCCCAGTGGACAGCCAATAATGAAGCTGACGGGCGGTGCGTTGGTCCGTCTGGAAAAGCTGACCCCGCCTGGGATGCGGGCAAAAATTGATATATCGCTTACGGATGAATATCCGCTGGCCCATGCCGTTGTGGTTATTTCCGCAGTATCGCCAGGTATCCCATCCTAAGAAGAAGCGTCAAAAGATCTATAATTAAGGCATAAACGGCACTTGATTCTTGACAGGGGGCACACCCTCAGGCTTTGTTCCTTGCAATTGCGCTTAGATTTTAGCTGAAAATGCTTATTGTTTGATAATTGGAATTAAAAAATGTCCGAACGACCAGAAGACCTTGTACCTGACGTTGGCGAAAGTTTGCGCGCAGGTAAGGGCGCCACAAAAGATAGCGGTGGCCTTTGGGATACATCAAAAACTGTAATATATGCGGTATTGATAGCAATGTTTGTGCGTACTTTTGCTTATGAGCCGTTTTCCATTCCTTCGGGATCAATGATACCTACGCTTTTAGTTGGTGATTATTTGTTTGTCTCAAAATTTTCTTACGGCTACAGCAAGCATTCTTTCCCCTTTAGCTTGCCGCTTGTGCCGGGGCCGGGTCGGGTTATGTTTGATGAGCCCAAACGCGGCGATGTTGCAGTGTTTAAGCTGCCATCTGATGGAAAAACCGACTACATCAAACGCTTGATTGGTTTGCCGGGTGATAAAATTCAGGTAAAGGGTGGATTGTTACACATAAACGGTGAACCTGTGTGGCGTGAACCGGCCGGTATTTACACTTACCGTGACACCTATGGGCGCACACATAATGCAAAATTATATACTGAAATACTTCCTGGTGGCCGTAGGCATTCTATACTTGAAGAAAGTGATACCGATATTTCTGACAATACAATGGAATACACTGTTCCGCCCGGGCACTATTTTGCCATGGGCGACAATCGCGATAATTCAAAAGACAGCCGTTATCTAGATGATGTTGGGTTTATTCCGGTTGAAAATCTGGTGGGCAGGGCTGAAGTATTGGTGTTTTCCTATTCCGGAAGTTTGTGGAAGTTCTGGCAGTGGGGCGAAACTTTACGGAGTGAGCGTTTTTTCAAGGGCCTGAATTGATAATTTATGAATAAACTAACAAGCAAAACTACTGGTGCGGTGGAAAATATTCTTAAGCACAAATTTGCAGATGCAACATTGCTTGAAACTGCGCTGACGCATTCAAGTGCGGCTGATGTGCACATTAATTCCAATGAACGGTTGGAATTTCTTGGCGATAGGGTTTTGGGTTTAGTCATTGCGCAAATTATTTTTAATAAATTTGAAAACGAAAACGAAGGAAGTTTGGCCCGAAGGTTTGCATCTTTGACGTCGCGTGATGCCTTGGCCGAGGTGGCCGGTAATCTGGGTATAGATGATTTTGTTGAAACTTCGCCAGCGGATTCCGCCACATCGCAACGGGGAATGCAAACACTGTTAGCCGATACCATGGAAGCATTGTTAGGTGCCCTGTTTCTTGATGGCGGAATTGAGGTTGCCAATAATTTTATAAGTTCCAATTGGAAAGCATTGGTTGATGCCAATATAAAACCACCCAAAGATGCCAAAACCGAATTGCAAGAATGGACCCAAGCCAATGGTTTAGGTTTGCCTGAATATAGTTTAATAGATCAATCAGGGCCTGATCATGCGCCACTTTTTACAATTGCA
>JAOUJU010000212.1 GCA_029883045.1 Rhodospirillaceae bacterium | reverse complement strand
TGATGAAATTTCGCTCCAGCGATCTGGATAGAGCGGGGTGCCGACTTCTGGAATTTCTATTTGTGCGGGATCCAACATACCAAATTTTCTTAAGTAAGATTTTTGTCTTTCGGCGCCCACATCAAGAGCCATTTTTGCAGTTCCAATATTTGACGAATAAACAAGAATTTCTGGTATCGAAAGCCAGCGTTTTTTTCCATGCAAATCGTTTATGGTAAAGCGCGCTGCCTTTATTGGTTCTGCGGTATCATAACCATCGCTAAGGCCGACCGCGCCTGAATCAAGTGCTGTTGCGGTTGCAAACAATTTAAAGGTTGAACCCATTTCATAAACGCCTTTGGTTGCACGGTTAAAACCGTTTGAACCCAAGTCACCATTTGATGTATTTGGATCAAAATCGGGAACCGAAACAAGTGCTAATACTTCACCATTTTTTGCATCCAACACCACACCGGCACCGCCAGTTGCGCTAAAACGATTTTTTGCCTGCAAAATTTCTTCGCGCAGTATTGCCTGAATTCTTATGTCGAGGGACAGATCAACCCCTTGCGCTGTTCCTTGCGAGGTGGTGCTATCAAGTTGGCGCTCGAACGCTTTCTCTACACCTGATATTCCTTGCCCATCAACATCTGTGTATCCCAGAACATGGGCAAAAATAGGGCCAAATGGGTAAACTCGTTTTTCTTCGGCACGAAAGCCAAAACCAGGCAAACCAAGCCTGTTAACCGCATAAACTTGAGTGGGCGAAAGGTTGCGGGCTATCCATTGAAAACGTCCACCTTGATCCAGTTTTTCCAATACGCCGTCATAGGTTATGTCGCCGAGTGTTTTGCTTAGCTTTTGCGCGGCTTCAATGGGGTCAATGACTTCGCTAGGGTCAACATAAAGCGAGCGCGTGGGAAGACTAGATGCGATAACCACACCATTACGATCACGTATATCGGCGCGATCAACCACCATGGCCTTGTGCGGTGCAGCCGATGCCAACCTTATATTTGTAGGCGTACCAAAAGCAGTTAATTCCGCCAAACGAATACCAAGTGCCGCAAATGCCATAGATAAAATTACACCAGTTACCATTAAACGCGTCCGGCCCATTTCCAACGCTTGGCGACGCGAGCTTTCAATCTTTATGCGTTCAGGGTCGAGTTGATCAAAAAGCGCTGGTTGTAATGTATTTTGTTTGTTTTCTGGGGTGCTCATTAATTATCCCCCGTATTATTGGATGCACGGTGGGGAATATTTTTTATCGTTTCAATGTCGACAAACTGTGCTGGGTTGCCGGGATCAAGATCAAGGTAGCGAACCGACATATCGCCAAGCCGCGATGGGTCGTTAAGATAGCTCCATTCGGCATTTAACACGTGGATTGCTCTTTTTTCATTCATGATTTCGTTTATTAAGGAAATTCTTTTTTCTTCAAGATCCTGTACCTGATATTTAACCGAGAAAAGAACAACGCTTATTCCGCCAGCCATAAGCAGAAACAAAACTGTGGTGTGACGAAGAAATCCTGAATTTTTTTTCATGCTGCTTCCTCGCTATTCCATGCAGGCGCGTCTGTACGTTCGCCCACACGCAAGCGAGCCGAACGTGCGCGCGGATTAGCACGCTGTTCATCACTGCTTGGGGTTATTGATTTTCGAGAAACCAAATTAAATGTTGGCAGCTTTTCAGGGGATGATAATTGCGGCATGTGCCGTGATGGCCCGGGAATATCACCGCTGCGTGTTTTAAAAAATCTTTTTACCCGCCTGTCTTCAAGCGAATGAAACGACACAACGCAAAGTCTGCCGCCCGGTGCCAATACCTGTTCGGCACCATTCATTCCGCGATCTATTTCGCCTAGCTCATCGTTTACAAAAATTCTTAATGCCTGAAAAGTGCGCGTTGCTGAATCTATGCCGTCTTTAGATTTAGGAACAACCCGGCGCACAATATCGGCCAATTGCAATGTTCGCAAAATTGGTTCTTCGGTACGTGCAGCGACTATTGCCCTTGCTACCCGGCGCGCGAAACGTTCTTCGCCTAATTCGTATATAATGTTGGCAAGATCGGTTTCTTCCATATCATTTACAACATCAGATGCGCTAGTCCCGGCAGATTCCATTCGCATATCAAGTGGGCCGTCGCTACGAAATGAAAATCCGCGCTCTGGTGTATCTATTTGCATTGAGGAAACACCAATATCAAAAGCCACCCCGTCAACCGGGCCAACTGAGCGGCTGGCCAGCAGTTCAGCAATTGAACCAAAGCGTCCTTCAATAATTATGAAACGTCCTTTGAATTCATTTTGCATATCATGGGCCCGGGCAACCACGCTTGGATCGCGGTCAATGCCATAAACGGTGCAACTAGCAGCGTTAAGCACAGCACGGGAATACCCGCCATCACCAAACGTACCGTCAACATAAATTCCGCCATCTTTAGGTGACAAACCATCTAGCACTTCGCCTAGCATTACCGGGGTGTGTGGTGAGCTGGCAGTTGTAGCCATGGTTACTCTCCGCCTGACGGTTTTGGGCCAAGGTGTAATGTTGCGCCTTTTTCCCGTGCCCGAGCAAAAGCATTGGCGCTATGTTTTTCATAAAGTTTTGGCGCCCATATCTGAAAACGTGATCCGCGCCCAACAAAAAGAGCTTCGCTTGAAATTTCCCCGTGGCGGCACAGTTCATCGGGCAACACAACGCGGCCTTCGGAATCAAAAGAAAGTTGATATGCACTTTCAAGGGTTATGGATGCCATGTCTTCGTGGTCATCAGAAAAAAGATCTAGGTTGTTATCCATGCTTTCGGAAATGCGCTGCATAAATGCTTCGCCCGCACCTTCCAACGCTGGGTATTTAAAAAAGGGAAAAATATAAACGCCGACAAATCCGCTACCATTGGTTTCGCTTACCAATGCATCGCGAAATTGTTTAGGGACGGAAACGCGACCCTTTTTATCAACCTTGTTGAGGTGTCTGCCCACCAACAGCGCCATGATGATCCCCTAAATTAGCCAACTACCTTAACCATGGGCGCGCATTGCGCCCGTAAATCCCAATGCAGTTTTTTAGCTTGATGGGATACAATGGGATATCATGGGCTATAATGGGCGTCAATGGAAACCCTTGGTTTTCCTTGGTATTATTGCCTTTGTGCGCTGCAATACGGTGTCATTAACTGAGCACCATTCAACAAGATAAATTACGAAAAAGGGTGGTTTTATTGGGATTCTAATCTAACGCAAATTAAATGTTCGTTTTTTGTTCTTGTTTGTACCAATTTTTGACAATTACAAACAATTTCGTAATAAACCCGAGATTTGGGAAAGACTTGGACGCCAAAAGCACGTTTTTAGGCTTTCGGATTCGCGAATCCTCAGAATTAGCATGAACTACCCTGAATCATATGGATGATTTTAGAAAAAGTGGGTCAGATGGCCTGTAAGCCGGGTTCTGTCCACGCACTGCCTGCCTTTAGGGCATTAAGCGCGATAGATGGCCATTCATCTGGGACGTATGTTGCCATACGCCTCGTGCGACACACCCGAACGACGGTGCAAAAACACACCTGAGGCCCAAAGCCCCTGGCCGTCCTTCTCGGTCTTGCTCCCGGTGGGGTTTACCGTGCCGATGTTGTTACCAACACCGCGGTGCGCTCTTACCGCACCCTTTCACCCTTACCCATATAAATACGGGCGGTTTGCTTTCTGTGGCACTTTCCCTAAGGTCGCCCTCGCCGGCCGTTAGCCGGCACCGTG
>JAOUJU010000211.1 GCA_029883045.1 Rhodospirillaceae bacterium | reverse complement strand
CGGCCATGTTCTGCGCGCCGGTTTGCGTTAAAGTCAGCCCCAGCGCGTGCGCCTCATCGCGCATATGCTTAATGGCATCCGCACCCCCCGCCGTCACTTGTAACAGCTGCGCGCCTTTTGCCCCCCAAATATCTTGCGCGATATTCACCCGATCACCGGCCTGCTCAACCCCCCCCAGGGCAGCGGCAATGGCTTCAAATTGTTCTTCTGGTGCCAGCTTGCTCAACGCTTGCGCACTTAACCCCAGCTTATCCAGCGCCACCCTGGCCTCACCCGTGCCGCTTACCGCATCGGCGATACCGTCTTGCTGTTTTTGCCACGCTTTGGTTAACGCTTCAAACTTTACCCCGGACAACTCGGCAACGTGCTGATATTCACTCAACGCCACCGCACTGGCACCCAGGCGCAAGTTTAGTTTGTGGATAGCGTCGCCCGCGTCGACTGCATTTTTTATCAGCAACCCCATGCCGCCAATGCCCGCAGCAGCCGCAATGCTGCCTGCAAACTGCGCAACACGCTTGCCGGCGCTGCCTAAGCGTTTGTTAACACTGCCAAACGCCGGACCGGTTAAGTCTTGCGCGGTAAGAAAGAATTTTGCATTAGCTGCCATTTTGCGTACCAGATTTTTATTTCAAGGGCTTGCAGGGTGTCGATTTCGGCCAGGCTTTTACCTAACGCCAGGCACAAATCAGTTTTGAATTGCAGGACGTGGTCGCCCTTTAATCCTTTTTTACGTCTTCCGGCCCCATGCTGCCATCGTGCGCATAGTGCGCGCGCATGTCGCCAATAATGCGGCTAATTAACACCGGGTCCGCTTTGCGCAATAATTCTTTTTCTTCAATCGGGCGAAACATTTTTGTGCCGTCGGCTTTCAAGGCGCGCAACATTAAAATTTTGACATACCCGGCAACAACATCATCCATGCGCTCGGCTTTTATCATTTCGTCAAATTCTTTAATGCTATAGGCGTCCATCGGTTTAAAATAAATATTTAAACCGCCCAGCTCGGCCACCTCAATGCTGCCCAAATCTTGCGTGCGTATCGCGGCACTATGATCTGCAAACAACGCCACCACGCTTTCATTTTCGCTCATCCCTGCACACCCCGCACCAGCCCCCCAGTACCTTGCAAGCTATAGCTGCCGCTAACTATGTTACCCTTGCCGCCGCCCACACTCTGCCCCGTAATCAGCGCCGACCCGCTCAATGTCGGCAGGCCCGAACCAACACCGCCCGGCAAAAATTCAACCGCAACCGTGCTACCCGGCACCATTGCGCCTTGAGCAAGCGTGTCGGTGTCGTCGTAATGCGCGTTAATACTACCGGACCAGCTTCTCTGCCCCGCCTTGTAGGTTTTATCGGTATCACTTGCTTCGCTGTCCTCAATCGTTTCGGCGGTTTCGTCCACGCTCCAGTCGTTCATTTCTGCAACGACGTTCGCGCCAACACGCACCACACCATCATGCCCGCTATAGTTCATCTTTGCTTACTCCTTTTTTTGTTTAGGTAAATTATTGCGCCGCGCTGGCGTCGTTTGCGCGCGTAAAATATAGCGCTTGATATGTTAACCGCAGCGTGCCGTGGTCTTTGCTGGCTTCTGCGTCGTATTCGTATTCCGTGCCTGATAACGCCACCTGCTTAACCAGGCCGCCCAGCCTGCTATAACCGATTGCCGCCTCAACGCTTTCGGCGATACCGTCCAGCGTGTCGTCCAACGCGCTGGCGGCGCTGGCGATTATTTCAACCACCACCGCCACCGTGCGCATCAGGTTATATTGCTGCCCCATTCCGCCCGACGGCTCGCTGGCTTCGTCCGTTGTATACACCAGGATAAACGGCACTTTGCTGGCCGCAACAGGCCGGTGGCGATTGGTAAAAACATTGCTACCCGTTAAAGGCAAGCCGGTTAACTCGACCGCAAGCTGGTCACGTATTTGTTTGCGTAGGTGCGCCATTAAACCCGCCCACCGCGCGATTGCTTACGTTTTAAGGCAGCCGCCTTGCGCCGCTCATATCTGTTTAACGGCAGCGCGCGGCGGCGGGCCGCAACCGACTGCACCAACATAGTGGCGGGATAATCCGGCAACGGGTGCGTGTCGGCAGCGCAATAAATTATGCTCATGTTGTCACCTGCAATTTTTTAGCGGCCAGCGTTAGAATGTTGTAGGCTTTGCCACGCTACGCACCGCAGCCATAAAGCCCGTTTGCATGTCTGTTTTTGCGATTGCAAGCCAGCGCTTATCCGTACTTTCCAGCCTGGCCAATTTTTCCAAATAAACGCCCACCGTTTCCGCAAGCTCCTTTCCCTCGTTCATCAGGTCAATTTCTTCCTGCGTCAAATCCCGATACCCTTTTATTTTTTTGTGCTGGTTATCCATTTTTTTTAAATCCTCGTTTGTATATGCAAACGGGGCAGCACCATTGCTGCCCCGTTATAGCTTACTGCTTTTGCAAGGGAGGTTATTTTTTAGCGGCCATAGCCTGCCTGGTTTAGCCTGTATTTTAGTTCGCGTTGAAATACTACCGGCCAGCGGTGCTGCGCGGTTTCGCGCATGGCTTTGTCCATCCGTCGTTGCACAAACACGTGCGGGATTGATGGCCCGTGTAGTTCATATATTGGCAATCTGTTTTTAAATTGACGTTTAAATGCGCCGGTATGACCATTGCTCATTGTCGCCATAAAGCCGCCCGGCACCTTGCGGCGGCCGCCACCTTTACCCTGGTAGGTAACGCCACCAAAACCGGCGCGGGCTTTTAACGCAGACACAGGCAAACGCCTGCCGTTCGCCTCAACGCTGCCACTCAAATTTCGCCAAGTGGCGCGGCGGATTTTTAATTGCTGGCGGACTAGCTTTTGCTTGATGCCTATATCATCTGCAATTAGCTTGATGCCGATTTTTTGCACGGTGCGGGCGGTTTCGTTTAGCGCATAACCCACAACTTTAGGCAATATTTTGCGCTGGCTTTCTTTTAACATTTTGCGCACGGCTTCAACTTCCATGCGCACGTTAAGCTGCATTGTCATGCGTCGACTAGCTCAATTTCAGCGACACCCGGAAACCCGTGTGCGCGTATGCTGGCAATGGCATACAGCTTGCCGCCTTTATCCAGCACGCTACCGTTTGCAGCGTGCGTTATGCCCGCCTGCTCACAAATAAACAAAACCTGCCGCGCCTCTACCCCCGGACCCATGCTTACCTCGTAATGGTTATCTAATAAAATACCCGTCACGGGCTTGCCGTCAATTTTAACGGCCACAGCCAGGTCGTCGGTGTCAAACAGCGCGGCAAGGTCTTCGCTAAACATGATTATTTATCGGCTGCCGGTTCGCCTGCTGCATCACGCGCCACAATATCAGGGTCTTCCGCGTGCAGCTTGCGCTTGTCTTCCGTTACCTCTGCCTTGCCAATATTCACAAGGTAGTTTGCGTCGCTGGCGGTCAAATCGTCTTCCTTAACCGACAGCACACTGGTGCGCCCGTAGCGCTTACCGCCCGCAATGGTTGTTACTAACAATTTGATTCGATCTATTTTTTTTGCGATTGCCATTTTTTGTTTGTCCTTTTGTTTGCTCACAAAGTAAACCAGCGGGCGCATGGCCCGCTGGTTACTGGTTAATACTACCTTATACGGTTAACGCGTCCTGCATGGCTGCAAATGACTGCGCATGACGCACGGCAACGTCGGCATCCTGCAACGCAACTACGCGCACGGTGCCGCTGGTGCTGCCGGTGGCGGTGTCCACG
>JAOUJU010000210.1 GCA_029883045.1 Rhodospirillaceae bacterium | reverse complement strand
AAGGTTTAATTCCTAACGAATCTGCCATTGGAATTAAGGATGTTACCGGTGAAGAAGATTTTTTTCGCGGTCATTTTCCCGGTCATCCAATAATGCCGGGCGTTTTGCAGGTTGAGGCCATGGCGCAAACTGCCGGTGTCTTGGTCGTTGCCACCTTGGGCGGTGAGGCCGAGGGCAAGCTGGTTTATTTTATGACAGTTGATTCGGCACGTTTCAGAAAACCGGTCACACCCGGAGATATTCTTGAGCTTCACGTTACCCTGAAGCAATCAAAGCGCAACGTGTACAAATTTAATGGTAAGGCCATGGTTGGCGACAAGTTGGTATCCGAAGCTACATTTTCAGCGATGATTGTTGACAGATAATCTGCTTAACGCAAGGCATTATTGTTCATCATATGGCACGTAACAATGCGTAACATTGATTGACTTGAGACCGTAGAGAGTGCGCTTTAAACACTCTTTAGGCGAATTTTTCTTATGGAATATTTATGACCAACATTCATTCAACGGCAATAATCGAAGACGGCGCAAAAATTGGCAATAATGTAGAAATCGGGCCCTATTCGGTTATTGGCCCCAATGTTACGCTCGGCGATGGCGTTAAAATATTATCCCATGTTGTCATAAGCGGAATTACATCCATTGGTTCTGGAACGCGCATATTTCCCTTTGCTTCCATAGGTTCGGACCCACAAGATTTGAAATATGGTGGCGAAGCATCGCGGCTGGAAATTGGCACCAATAATACAATCCGTGAATATGTAACCATTAATCCCGGAACCGAGGGCGGGGGAATGCTGACCAAGGTAGGGAACGATTGTTTATTTATGGTCGGTGCTCACATTGCCCACGATTGCCAGATTGGAAATAATATAATTTTGGTAAATGGCGCCACCTTAGCAGGTCACGTTGAGATGGGTGATTTTTCCATTATTGGTGGTTTATCTGCGGTACACCAGTTTGTGCGCATCGGTAAACACGCAATGCTTGGCGGGATGAGTGGAGCCGAGAGCGACGTAATTCCCTATGGCATGATTATTGGTAGCAGGGGTGGCCTTGCAGGATTAAATCTTGTTGGTATAAAGCGTCGTGGTATGGACCGTGAAACAATTCATTCAATGCGCAGTGCCTATCGCATGTTATTTGCCAACGAAGGAACCATGTCTGATCGAATCAAGGATGTAGCTGAAAAGTTCAAAGAGGTTGAGCCGGTTATGGAGATAATTGATTTTTTGACCGCCGATTCATCCCGATCATTTTGTCAACCAAAGTCGGAAGATGGTGCCTAGCGGTAAACATAAAATTGGAATAATTGCTGGCGGTGGCGAACTGCCACGCAGAATTATTGCTGCTTGTCAGAAAAATGGGCAGGATTTTCACGTAATTGCCTTCAAAGATCAAACAGACAAACAAACAACAGAAAACATAACTGATAAATGTAATTGGCTGCGCCTTGGTGCGATTGGCGGGGCCATAGATATACTTAAAAAACAAAACTGCAAAGAATTAGTGATGGGGGGAAAAATTAATCGCCCCGGGTTCACTTCTCTTTTGCCGGACCTTAGGACTGCAAAATTTTTTCTAAAAACCGGTGCAATGGCAATGGGCGATGATGGCCTGCTTTCTACCATTGTAAAAACTTTGGAAGAAGATGAGGGATTCAGGATTATCGGCGTTCATAATGTTTTGCCAGAACTGTTGGCCCCCGATGGTGTTTTGGGCAACGTTTCACCCAACGAAGCAGAAATGAAAGATATAAAAACCGCAGTTCATGCAGCACTTGATTTAGGACGGAAAGATCTGGGTCAAGGTGCTGTTGTTTCTGGGGGAAATATAATAGCACTAGAAGAAAAAGACGGGACAGATGCCATGCTAGCGCGGGTTGCTGAACTAGGTATTTCTGGTGGTGTGTTGGTTAAGGTTGTAAAACCAGGTCAAGAACGCCGTGTTGACCTGCCAACTATTGGCATTGAAACTGTTGAAGGTGTTGTTAAGGCAAACCTGAGCGGTATTGGAATTGAATCTGGCGGCGCCATAATAGTTGACCGAGAGCTAGTTGTTGAAGCTGCAAATAGTTTAGGCATATTCATAATAGGCTTAAACATCTCCGAGTTTGATGCCGGATTTGATGCATGAACAGAGAAAGCAAAAACCCCAACCTAAATGTGTTTATTGTAGCCGGCGAAGCATCAGGTGATGCATTGGGTGCAAACCTGATGAAAGCGTTGATAAAAAAAACTAACGGCAAAATTAATTTTTATGGTGTTCTGGGTGAAAAAATGCTTTTGGCTGGATACAAAACTGGGTCTACAAGTATTTTCCCTATGTCCGATCTTTCAGTAATGGGCCTTACCGAGGTTCTGCCGAAACTGCCAAATATACTAGGGCGCATAAAACAAACCGTAGGGGAAATTATTCGAATTAACCCAGACGTGATTATAACAATTGACGCTCCAGATTTTTCTTTTCGGGTAGCCAAAAAAATTAAAAAATTAAAACCAAATATCCCCATAGTGCACTATGTAGCGCCCAGTGTTTGGGCGTGGCGTCCAGGGCGGGCAAAAAAAATATCCAAATTCGTTGATCACCTTCTTTGTCTTTTACCGTTTGAGCCAAAGTATTTTACTGATGTTGGCCTCGACGCAACTTTTGTCGGCCATCCGGTGGTTGAAAGTAAAATTGGTGGGGGTGACGGCGAAAGTTTTAGGAAACGCCACGAAATTTCTGAATTTGTGCCACTGTTGATGGTGTTGCCAGGAAGCAGGGCTGGTGAGATTTCACGTTTGTTGCCGATTTTTGGTGAAACCCTTAAATTGCTAAAAATTACCCATCCCCAGTTGGAGGCAGTGATTGTCACACTTTCAACTACTAGGGAAAAAGTATCATCCATTGCTGCTAACTGGTCAGTAAAAACAACCATTGTCGCCGAGAGCGAGAAATCAGATGCTTTTGCCGCTTGTGATGTGGCGTTGGCGGCAAGTGGAACGGTCTCATTGGAACTAGCAGTGGCCGAGCTTCCTTCGGTTATTGCGTATCGTATGGCCCCGCTAACCGCATTTCTGGCCAAGCGTTTGATCAAGGTAAAGTTTGCAAATATTGTTAATCTTGTTCTTGATCGCCCAGCAATCCCCGAGCTTTTGCTTGAAAATTGCGTGCCTGATATGCTGGCGAGCCAAGTTTCTGAGCTTCTTGATAGTCAAAACGCAAGAACCAATCAGCGCAAAGCATACGTCGAGGCAATGGCAATGTTAGGGATGGGAACAATTTCACCGGGCGAACGTTCGGCAGATGTGATTTTAGATACCGTTAGAAAAATAAAAACTTAAAAACAGGATAAAAAAATGAGCGCACAATCTTTTCGTTTTTTACACACCATGATACGGGTCAAAGACCTAGATAAATCAATAGATTTTTATACCCGCCATCTTGGGATGAGCGTGCTTAAGCGTAATGATTACCCCGAAGGTAAATTCACCCTTGCTTTTGTTGGTTATGGCCCAGAAATCGATAACACCGTTATTGAGCTTACCCACAATTGGGATATGGAAGAAAATTACGATTTGGGAACAGGTTTTGGCCATTTGGCTGTTGGGGTGCCAGATATTTATGCAACCTGTGATAAAATGGCCAACGAAGGGGTTCCTATACCGCGTCCACCCGGCCCAATGAAACATGGAACAACGGTGATAGCATTTATCGAAGATCCAGATGGTTATAAAATAGAACTTATCGAAAAAAAATAATTTAGG
>JAOUJU010000209.1 GCA_029883045.1 Rhodospirillaceae bacterium | reverse complement strand
TACCTTAAAGCATTGACCGAGGGGCTTTCCCCAATTGCAGAAGTTATCCCAGAAATCAGACAAAAAGCGCGAACATTATGGGACGAGGTGGGCGCGGATGAATTCATAAAACAGCTAGCTGACATTGACCCGGTAAGCGCCGAACGCATTGCACCGACTGATTCCCAGCGTCTAATAAGGGCTTTTGAGGTATCGCTATCAAGCGGAAGGCCATTTTCTGCGTGGAAAGAAGAACCCAAAGAAATGGTGGTGCAGGGCATTTCCTTTGCCACCGTTCAATTATTGCCCGAACGCGAGGTGCTATATGGCGCAATAAATGCGCGTTTCGATAAAATGATGGAAATGGGGGCCATGATCGAGGTTAAAAACCTGCTTAAATTGGGCCTAGATAATGATTTACCAGCCATGAAGGCCCTTGGTGTGCCAGAAATCGCAAGCCATATCAGGGGTGAAATATCTATGCCAGAGGCCTTGGAAAAGGCCAAAACCGCATCTCGCAATTATGCTAAGCGCCAGCTTACATGGGCGCGCCATCAATTGGCGGATGGAGTATTATCGGTTGCGCAATATTCGGAAAGCTCAAGGGCTAAAATCTTTTCATTTATTGACGAGTTTATGTTGACCGAAAATCCATGAAAGGCTAGTTTGCGCCTCTTGCTGAGGGTCTGCCCCAAAGGGTAGACACATTGGAACCATTTAGTATGGCCGCCCCCCGTGGTGGCCAATTTGCATGAAGGGCGACCCCCCCATAAGGCAGGGCGCTTTCAGGTATTCGAAGAAATAATTTTTAAGGGAACGAACCATGGCTGACGAACAAATGAACGGCGCAGAAATACTGATCAAGGCATTACACGATCAGGGCGTTGATGTGGTGTTTGGCTATCCCGGTGGTGCTGTTCTTCCTATTTATGACGTTATTTTTCAGCAAAATAAGTTGCGCCATATTTTGGTTCGCCAAGAAGGCGGCGCGGTTCATGCTGCCGAAGGTTACGCACGTTCCACCGGTAAAGTCGGTTGCGTTTTGGTGACCTCTGGCCCCGGTGCCACTAATGCGGTTACCGGGTTGCTTGATGCGATGCTCGATTCAATTCCGCTGGTTTGTTTGACCGGACAAGTGCCGACACATCTTATCGGCAACGATGCCTTTCAAGAAGCAGACACCACCGGTATCACCCGTCCCTGCACCAAACATAATTATTTGGTGAAAGATATAAAAGACCTAGCGCGCATTGTGCACGAAGCATTTTACGTCGCCAAATCTGGACGTCCCGGCCCGGTAGTAATTGATCTGCCCAAAGACGTTTTGCTTGCCCTTGGCGATTACGTGCCCAAAAGCAAGGCCGTACACAAAAGCTATAACCCGCAGGTAAAAGGCGAAACCGCAAAAATAAAAGCGGCAGCAAAAATGCTGGCTGGGGCAAAAAAGCCAATTATTTACGCGGGCGGCGGGGTAATAAATTCAGGCCCCGGGGCATCACAACTGCTAGCCCAGCTTGTACACCTTACGGGTGCGCCAGTAACGCTTACATTGATGGGTCTTGGCGCGTTTCCTGGTTCCGATAAACAGTTTATCGGCATGTTGGGTATGCACGGAAATTACGAAGCAAACATGGCAATGCATGATTGCGATGTTATGGTTTGCATTGGCGCACGGTTTGATGACCGCATTACCGGAAAACTAGATGCGTTTAGCCCTAATTCTAAAAAAATTCATATTGATATTGACCCCAGCTCTATCAACAAAAGCATAATGGTTGATTTGCCAGTCATAGGTGACGTTGCCCATGTGTTAGAAGATTTTATAAAAATCTGGAAAACATCGCAGCATAAACTAGACGCCAAGGCATTAAAATCGTGGTGGAAAGAAATTGACGGCTGGCGGGCAAAGAAATGCCTGTCCTATCGTGACGATAAAAAAACCATCATGCCACAATACGCGATTGAGCGTCTGTACGAACTAACCAAAAAACGCAAAGACGTTTATATAACCACCGAGGTCGGCCAGCACCAAATGTGGGCGGCCCAACATTTTAAGTTTGAAAAACCAAATCATTTTATGACATCGGGTGGGCTTGGCACCATGGGTTACGGCTTACCCGCAGCTATGGGGGTGCAGATTGCACACCCTAATTCGCTGGTTATTGATGTTGCTGGTGAAGCATCCATCTTGATGAACATTCAGGAACTTTCCGCAATTGCCCAGTACCGTTTGCCGGTTAAGGTATTTATACTTAATAACCAATACATGGGCATGGTTCGCCAATGGCAAGAACTGCTACACGGTAGCCGTTATTCAGAAAGCTATATGGAAAGCTTGCCCGATTTTGTAAAACTGGCCGAAAGTTTTGGCGGCAAGGGCCTGCGCGCAACCAAACCATCAGAACTTGATGGTGTTATAAACGAAATGATCGAAAGCGATACTTTCGTGGTTGTTGATGTTGCTGTCGATCAAAATGAAAACGTTTATCCAATGATACCGTCTGGTGCGGCACATAATGAAATGCTGTTTGGCCCCGATGACAAGTCGGTCGGCCCTGTTTCAGAAGAAGGCATGGTGCTGGTTTAAATCGCAGCAAAGCCAATTAAAGGAATAAAAAAGTGCAAGAACAACAAATAAACAGCCACACCATTTCAGTACTGGTAGATAACGAACCGGGTGTGCTGGCGCGTGTGATTGGCCTATTTTCAGGGCGTGGCTATAACATTGAAAGCCTGACTGTGGCCGAAACGCGCCACAAAAAGGGTCTTTCGCGTATAACCATCGTTACCACCGGAACCGCCATGATTATTGAACAAATCAAGGCACAGCTTGGTCGTTTGGTCCCCATTCATTCGGTTGCCGATCTGACCATGGATGGACCATCGGTTGAACGCGAAGTCGCCTTGGTTAAAGTTGTCGGCACCGGCGAACACCGGGTTGAAGCCTTGCGGATAGCCGATATTTTTCGCGCCCGGGTGGTTGACAGTACTAATGAAAGTTTTGTTTTTGAAATTGTCGGCGATACTGGCAAACTTGATGCCTTCGCCGAATTAATGAAACCGCTGGGGCTGGTTGATTTATCTCGCTCTGGTGTTGTTGCTATCTCTCGTGGAACAGAATCACTTTAACTAATTTTTTTACCCAAAGTTTATAAGGAACAAAATAAAATGCGTGTCTATTATGATCAGGATGCCGATGTAAAACTAATCAAAGGCAAAAAAGTTGCCATCGTTGGCTATGGTAGCCAAGGCCATGCCCATGCACTTAACCTTCGCGACAGCGGGGTAAAAGATGTTTGTGTGGCGTTGCGCGAAAATTCAAGCACACGCAAAAAAGCCGAAGCCGAAGGCATTCAATGCATGACCCCTTCTGAGGCTGGTGCTTGGGCCGATGTGGTTATGATGTTGGTCCCTGATGAATTGCAAGCAGACCTTTATTATTCTGACCTTGTTGGAACAATGAAAAAAGGTGCGGCCCTTGTGTTTGCCCACGGTCTTAACGTGCATTTTAACCTGATTGAACCCCGTGCTGACCTTGACGTTTTCATGATTGCACCAAAAGGCCCCGGCCATACTGTTCGTGGCGAATACCAAAAAGGCGGCGGTGTGCCGTGCTTGGTTGCGGTTCATCAAAACCCATCGGGCAATGCGCTTGAAATTGCACTTTCGTATGCTTCTGCCATTGGCGGCGGGCGTTCGGGCGTTATTGAAACAACGTTCAAGGAAGAATGCGAAACAGATTTGTTTGGCGAACAAGTTGTGTTGTGTGGCGGCCTA
>JAOUJU010000208.1 GCA_029883045.1 Rhodospirillaceae bacterium | reverse complement strand
CAATATATCTTTTATAAGCAGCCCGTTCTTTGTTATCCCATGCCCGGATAGCTCAGTTGGTAGAGCAGCGGATTGAAAATCCGCGTGTCGGTGGTTCAAATCCGCCTCCGGGCACCATTATTAAAACCCTCGCAAAGCAGAAATGCTGGCGGGGGTTTTTTGTATTATTTACTACCTTTAATTTTCTTGCGAGACTGCCCAGCAAGTAGTTTTTGATTTGTAACTGCTGTGTAGCGCTCAATTTTCTTAAGTATTTTATGGCCGGCAAATGATTGAATTTGATGAGGCGTGAAATATATATCTGCGGTATTTCTGTTTATAGCCAGAAGCAAAAATTTCGCAAACCAAGGGTAGCATGAAATTTCACCCACCAGATAATTTA
Organism: Rhodospirillaceae bacterium; assembly: GCA_029883045.1. Taxonomy (GTDB): domain Bacteria; phylum Pseudomonadota; class Alphaproteobacteria; order Rhodospirillales; family Magnetovibrionaceae; genus DAOVVL01. The sequence goes on along the minus strand of JAOUJU010000208.1, from coordinate 3,383 downwards.
AAAATAACAACCCTCTTTCATTCGTTAGATTGTTTGCCTATGTTTATTTCAGGTTTGTGATTATTAGTGAGGGTGCGTTAAATGAACAGGGCAGAAAAGCGCCGCCAGCAAAAATTAGCCAAGAAGACTGCGGCTACTTCCCTCAATCAAAAATCTCCGGTTAACCAGCATGCTTTAGGCTTGGCCCAGCAACTTCACAACGCTGGACGCACGACTGAAGCTGAGAGCGCCTATCAACAAATATTGCAAAACGACACCGCAAATCATGTGGCAATGAATCTGCTTGGGTTATTATACTTTCAAGTAGGCAAATATAATGCCGCTGCTGATGTGATTTCGCAGGCCCTGACCATAAATCCAAATGATGCTCAGGCATATAATAACCTTGGCTCTGTGTTTCTAAAACTTGGTAAGTTAGATGATGCTCTGGCTAGCTATCACAAGGCCCTGGCCATCAGGCCAGATTACGTCGAGGCGCATTACAACATTGGCAACGCTTTCACAGACATGGGTAGGCTGGACGATGCTATTGCCAGCTATGGCAAAGCCATTGCCATTAACCCCGATTATGCCGAAGCACATAACAACCTTGGTGCTGCTTTCAAAGACATGGGTAAGCTGGATGATGCTATTGCCAGCTATCACAAGGCCCTGGCCATTAAGCCCGATGACGCAGAGGCGCATAACAACCTTGGTATTGCGTACAAAGACCTTGGGCGTACGGACGAGGCCATGTCTAGCTATGGCAAAGCCATTGCCATTAACCCCGATTATGCCGAAGCACACAACAACCTTGGTGTTGTTTTCAAGGATACGGGTAGGCTGGACGATGCTATTGCCAGCTATCGCAAAGCCCTCGCCATTAAGCCAGATTTCGCCGAGGCTCATTCTAACTTGTTAATGACGCTCAACTACGATGCCAAGGTTAAAGAGGTCGATATCGTAGAGGAGTCCCGCAACTGGAACCAGCGCCATACGTTGGAGTTGGCAAAGACGCAGGATCATGACAATGACCAGTCACCAGACCGGAGGCTACGGATCGGTTATGTATCATCGGACTTGCGCCAACATTCAGTCAGCTATTTTTTTGAGCCCCTGCTTGCTGCCCATGACCCGTCCATTGTTGAAACTTTCTGTTATGCTGGGGTCGCAGTACCAGACTCCACAACACGTCGCCTAGAAAAGTTCGCAGATAACTGGCGGTGGACAGTGGGAATGAGCAACGATGCGCTGGCAGAAAAAATTCGCTCTGACGGCATTGATATTTTGATTGATTTATCTGGGCATACTGCGGGTAACCGCCTGCTGGTTTTTGCACAAAAGCCAGCTCCGGTGCAGGCTACATGGCTAGGCTATCCCAATACTACCGGGCTTGAGGCCATGGACTACCGGATAGTCGATGCAGTTACCGACCCTGAAAATATGGCGATCGAGACACTGGTGCGCCTGAAAAACGGTTTTCTGTGTTACCGTCCACCAGACAACGCCCCGAATGTGACCCATCGCCATACTAATGATCCCCTGACTTTTGGTAGCTTCAACAACACTGCAAAAATATCAGCGCCCTGCATTGAGCTTTGGTCGCAAATCCTGACCAAGGTTCCTGATTCTAATTTACTGCTAAAATCTAAACAGTTCTCCGATGCGTCGACCCGGGAATTGTATCGCAACCGCTTCGCTGATCATGGCATCGACCCGGAACGACTGGATATAAGGGGAAATATCAAAACCGTAAAATCGCACCTTGACGCGTACTCCTTGGTTGATGTGTGCCTAGATTCATTTCCTTATAACGGCACCACCACAACCTGCGAAGCATTATGGATGGGTGTCCCGGTTGTAACGTTGTGCGGCGATGACCATCGCAGCCGGGTAGGAGCTAGTATATTAAAACGCGTGGGGTTAGATGACTGTGTAGCAGAGAATGCCCAATCCTACGTAACGATTGCTGCTGAACTTGCTCGCGACACATCGCGGCGGATGGAACTCAGGGCTGGAATGCGCGATAATATGTCTACGTTGTGTGATGGCGTTTCCTTCGCCCGAGAAATGGAGAAAGCTTATCGTTCTATGTGGTATAACTGGTGTGCGGCTCGCCCATGATTACATTTAGTAATTTGACAAATTGATCATAACCAGAAATTTTTATTAGACACACAGCTGTGCAACTTCAGGCGCCTTTTTATACTTTACCTACGACCAATCAACGAGAATGCTCACATCCCCAATAAAACCATCTGGATAGCTGTTAATTCTTGCTTTCAAGCGGTAGCCGTGGGGATGGCCATGTTCTTTCCAGATTATATAAAAACTCTTTGCCTTGCCTTGCAATGATTCAGGCCAGTTTTTTTCAAGGTTATTAATGGCTCTGCCGCCGTCGATACAATAAGCACCGGGAAACCTTATAACCTCAACTTCATATTTTCCCTGTCTTGCAGCATCTAAAATTTTTTGTTTCAGACTTTCAGAATCACGTTCAAGAAATTCCGACTGAATAAATATTCTTTTATGTTCTTCCAGCGCGCTTTCACCCGCACTAGCATTTGCATTTAATTTTGCCTCGGATTTTGCTTTTGCTATGTTTGCATAGCGACGCAATTTTTCGGCAGATATAATATCTTCAATAATTTGCCAGTTTATCGACATAGAATTTACCACTTTAAGACATGAAAAAATGGCTCTTTGGTAATTATTGCCACCTTATCTATCGGATATTTTCGTCCTCAACTTCCTCATAACCAGTAATCATGGCCTTTATGTGTGACATCACTGTATGGCCAGTGGTGGCAAAGTAAACGTGGACGATGAAGAATATAACCATCAAAAAAGCAGCGGCAACATGTACCAACGCGATATCGCCGAGATCGAGCCAGCCTAACCCCAGCGTATCCCATTGTGGATAATAAAGGTAAAGCAGACCACTGATCCAGATTAAGGGATTGATTAGCAACTTAACAAACAGATAGGCAATGCGCTGTAGCGGATTGTGTTTACTAAGCTGGGTTTGGCGATGCGGGTGCGGGGCGTGGGTGAAAATACCAGTCAAATAGTAACGCGTCATCGCCAGCAGTTTGTCGGTGGTCGGGACATATTGTTTCCATTCACCGGTAGTGAAATGCCAGAAGATTGCAAACACCCACAGACCAATCAGCAACCACGCAGCGGTGGTGTGTATTTCCTGCGATACCTCATAACCAATCCATTTGTAGGTACCGTGGATTTCAAACCCGGTCACCATCATGGTGATAATCAATAGGGCCTGCGACCAGTGCCAGAACCGCTCGAAGCGCTTGAAGATATATATCCTTTGCATGAGTTAGCCCTCCTTACGGTGTGTGTAATAACGTAGCGCGCCGTGTCCAAGCACGCCAACAAGCGACAGC
>JAOUJU010000207.1 GCA_029883045.1 Rhodospirillaceae bacterium | reverse complement strand
AACCCTGAAGAACAGCCTGATAATTTTTCCCCCTGCCCGGTAAGCCAAAAAGATGGCGCAGTTGCATCGTTGCGGGCATTGTTAAAACAATCAGAAATAGATATACCCGATACCCTGCCACCAATGGCATCGGGTCTTATTGGTTATATGGCATACGATACCGTTCGTTTGGCTGAAAACATTCCCAACAATAATCCTGATGTATTGGATTTACCGGACGGGCAATTTTTGCGCCCAACAGTTAGTGCAATTTTTGATAACGTAAAAGATACGGTTTATATAGTAACCCCGGTATGGCCAGACGAAAATGTATCGGCCAATCAAGCTTTTGAAGCTGCACAAAATAGGCTAGCCGAAGTTGTTTCCGATTTTGCCGCGCAACAATTCAAAAATAATGATGATACAATTGATGATGTTGCCGACTTACCCGAACCGGTTTCAAATATGACGGCAGAAAAATTTTACCAGATGGTCGAGCGTGCAAAGGAATACATACTTGCCGGTGATATTTTTCAGGTTGTGTTATCGCAGCGTTTTAGCCTGCCGTTCTCGCTTAATCCGTTTGTGTTTTACCGCGCCCTTCGGCGGGTAAATCCATCGCCATTTATGTTCTTTTTTGATTTTGGCCAATTTCAAATTGCCGGATCAAGCCCCGAGATACTTGTCCGGGTGCGGGGCGGCAAGGTAACCGTGCGCCCTATCGCTGGAACTAGGCCGCGCGGTGAAACCGACGAGATGGATAAAAAGCTGGAGCAAGACCTTTTAAGTGACCCGAAGGAACTGGCCGAGCACCTAATGCTTTTAGACCTTGGGCGCAACGATGTTGGCCGGGTTTCTAAAATTGGTACGGTTAAGGTAACCGAAAAAAACATTGTTGAGCGCTATTCCCACGTAATGCACATTGTATCCAATGTTGAAGGCGATCTTGATAGTGAAAAATTTGATTCCGTTGATGCAATGTTTGCAGGCTTTCCCGCTGGCACCGTTTCCGGCGCACCAAAAGTGCGGGCAATGGAAATAATTGATGAGCTAGAACCAGAACGCCGGGGTATTTACGCTGGATGTATCGGTTATTTTGGTGCCGACGGCGAAATGGATAGCTGTATAGCATTACGCACCGCAATAATAAAAGATGGAACCCTTTACGCCCAAGCTGGTGGCGGGGTGGTGGCCGATTCAACCCCCCAAGGCGAATTTGAAGAAAGCCGTAACAAGGCGCGCGCCCTAATACGTTCCGCCGAAGAGGCGGTTAGGCTTTCGCGTAAAAGCAACTAGATTATTAATTAGCGTCCAAGTCTTTGTCGTTGACCGGATCAAGGGATATAAGGTCGCTTGCGCCTTGGTACCATTTAATAAAATTTGGTTCAGTCTTAAAATGTTCGCCTTGTATATAGGCCAGTTGGTTTAAAAAAATTTCCGGTTTTTGATAGCCAACAAAACGATACGCCTCGGCCTTGATGCCATGCTGGCCATTAACCGCTGTTAAATCGGTAGGGAAAAACTGTAAAGTCGGCGTCTTATTAACGGCTGAACGGGAGCTAAATTCATTTTCGCCCATTTCCATGCCGTCAATGTCTGTAACTGTTACTACGCCACGCATATTAAACTGCACCACATAGAAATGTTTGTTTATATAATCAACAATTTGGGGATAACGAAAATTTATTTCATGCATTTTTTTGCACGATTTACACCCTTGTTGTACATAAATATACAATAAACGCTTTCCATCATTTGATGCGGTTTCCATATCGTCAACAACATCTTTAAAAGTTTCATTTATCCATGGCTGAATATGGATACCATCCTCATTCGTGCCGTGAAGTGGCAACAAATCAACTGCGGCCATGGCACGCGCGGGAAGCAATGCCAAAATTGCTAGAATTAAAAACTTACCAACCCGAGCAACGGCTTGCTTCATTTGTTTTCCTTAAATTTAACCTAAAGCCCCGACAGTGCGGCCGCCAACGGCTGCCCACCAGCAACTGCAATTTTAGCAACTACCAAGCGCAGGTCAGCGGCAGAACGCGCAAGCGCCATTTCAGCATTTGTAACAGCACGCATCAAATCACCAATATGGATATTTTTTTCACCATTATTGTATTTTTCTTGGCCATCTAGCAGGTCCAGTCTGGCGTAATTCCAGTTTTTTCTGGTAAGGGTTACGTATTTCCACGCTGCGGCTAAGTTTTCTTTCATTTCTATTGAAGTGTCTGCAGGAACGGTTGGTATCGTTTCCGGTGCATCCGGTGCCATTACAAGATTAGATGGAAATTCAATTTTTGAAATTTCACTTAGGTGTTTTCGTAATTGGCGATTTTCCGCAGTAATTTTTTCTTTAGTAGCCTTGGTGCTTTCATACATATCGTTTAAACGCTTGGCCTCACCCACGTCGCCTTCGCGTTCGGCTCGCTTACTACCCAAAAAAGCGCCAGTATTTTGCTCGGTTATCAACTGCACCTCAAGTTCGGAAACATGCAGTTTATAATATTCTTCAAGCGCAATAATTTTATCTGCATCATTGCCAGCCATTTGATTGATAAAATCAACATCAGTTTGTGGCATTTCGGCGAATGCAGGCAAACCATAAAGCATGATTGATGCGGCAATAAGCGTATTAGAGATTATTTTCTTTATTGTTTTTTTCATTGCTTATTCTCAATTTGCGTTGCGAACATAGTTTATAAAAGACGTTCCATCTTCAAATACGCCTTCAGAAACGTATTTTCCGGCAGCGATAAACATTTCTGGATCTTGATAACCAGTAAGACGTAACGCCGTGGCACCATCTTTCGAATAAAATATAAATACCGGGGTAGCCCGGACCATGCTTTCAGAAGAAAAATCTTTTTCTGCTTTTGTTTCACCCTTTGGTGTTGTTACGTCAAGGTCACCCTTCACGTTAACTTTTATCATTGTAAACTTTTCAACATAAAGTGATGCGACGCTTGGATGGGGAAAAACCCTTTTTACCATTTTATCGCAATAAGGGCAGCCGTTCTGATGAAACATAATGACAAGGTTTTTACCCTCATCCGCTGCGGCTGAAATTTCACCGGGGAAATCATAATCTAACGGCTCTACAATAAATTCAGCGGCACGGGTATGTGCTCCATCAAGAAAAACAAACCCTGCAATTAGGGCAAACAAAAAACCATAAAATTTTTTACGCATTAAAATGAACCTTGCATAAGGGGTTAACCGTTATGGCGTTAAAAGATTTAAGTTTGGGTTTGACCGGCAAACTCAAACCCAGCATCTTCTACCGCCTGTTTTACCAATTCCATATTGGCGCCGCTGACAAAAACCGTTTTGGCGTCTAGGTCTACGTTAACTTCAGCCCCCGGTGCGGCAGATTGTATGGCCGTCGAGACCGATTTAGCGCAACCACCACAGGTCATTCCATTTACTTTGTAGCTTCCGGAATTATCAGCCATTTCAAAGCCTCCATATAATTGTGCAATTATTGCCATTATTTATATCACGAGGATACAAAATTAAACCCTCCAGCGGGCAGAAGGTCAATTAGGGCTAACCCTTAATTCCCATTCTATTTTTTAAAATGGCACTTAACGGGGCTATTCTAAAACCCCTTGATTTAGCCAACGGCAACCATTTTGCAAGGGCATCAATGGTGCCATCACGGGGATGGCCAATGGCTATGGCAAAGCCACGCCGCGCTGCCAAGTCCTCGACCTCGGCCAATTGTTTATTAATGGATTTTACCGCTGGTTCATTATCAAGAAACACGTTGCGTTCAAGGTGTGGAACACCAAGGTCGCTGGCCACCATTGGGCCAACGGTT
>JAOUJU010000206.1 GCA_029883045.1 Rhodospirillaceae bacterium | reverse complement strand
GTAATCCGGTATGGATGAAAGGCTCATGTTTTTGGCAACAAACGGAACAATTCCCCTTTGGGCGTCCTTGGTGTAGGCGTCTAATATTTCTTTTTGCCCTTCGGCAAATTCCAATGCCAGAACACTCAACCCTTCGCTCGCTGCTATGTTGATTGCATTGTCGCGTAATTTAATAGATTCATCGGTAACTTGTTTTTTACTGACAAGGGTTGAAACCTCGGGTTGCAAAATACCATCAATATTCACAATCAATGTTTTTGCTGGGAACATATGGTCTTCGTCTTCAGGGTCAGCCTTAACCACAATTCCAAGCGCGTCTTCGGCGATTATTTTGAAATCAGGTTTTCCGCTTCGGGCAAATTCACCGATATTAATTACAAGCTGGCGCAATTCTTCGCGAAAATTAATAACTGAACCATTTTTCGTTGGTGTTTTGCTGGCCTGTTGGGCGTTACCCATTGTCGGCATGCCAAGCACAAGGCCTAACAAGGCAAATAACATTATTGCTCTGGCGGCAACGCCATTGGTGGTTGATTGGCCGTTAGGTGCAGGGGGTTTTATCATGTTGTTTGTTTTAGCCTATTTATCATGTTTGGCGTAAGTGCCCATCTCCACATAGTGCCACAACCCAAGGAAACCTTGGATTTATTTGACCATTTTAAAAATCTTTTCACCAATTGCTAGGCACGACGTAAGCCCCGGCGATTCGATTCCATATAGATTTATGATTTTACCAGATGTATCTGGCACAAACATAAAATCGTGAGCATCTTCGTTTGGTGATTGTATTTTTGGCCTAATGCCAGAATATCCTGGAACTAACGACCCATCTGGGATTTCGGGCCAGTAATTTTTGATTGATGAATAAAAGCTATCAGCCCGCTTCTGCTCAACGTCATAATTCATATTTTGTACCCATTCAACATCAGGGCCAAAACGTCCCTGACCACCAAGGTCAAGGGTGTAATGAATACCTAAACTGGCACTGCCCGGAAGCGGGTATATAAGGTGCGAAAATGGTGCTTTGCCCTGAAGTAAAAAATAACTACCCTTGGCCAGATGGTGTGGCGGAATGGTTTTTTTATCAATACCGTCTATGGATTTTGCAATATCCCATGCCCCGTGTCCGGCAGCGTTAATTACCAGCGCACACGATATATCCATCGGTTGATCGCCGCCAACAGATAAAACAACCGCATCGTTTTCAATTCGCCCACCGTTGACCGGGCTTTTAAAAGCTATCATTCCGCCTGCATTTTCAATGTCTCCCTGAAGGGCTAGCATAAGCCCGTGGGAATCAACCAATCCGGTTGATGGGGAATGAATTGCGCTTATTGCCCTTAACGCAGGCTCCATTTTTTTCAAGTTGTTGGCATCAACTATATGCAGGTCATCAACGCCATTATTAAGACCTGTTTGCAGTAGGTTTTTTAATGCACTAATTTGCGACTCGTTGGTTGCAACAATAAGCTTGCCAACTTTTTTATGGGCTACGCCGTGGCTTTGGCAAAATTCATAAAGCATTTTTTTGCCGCTTAGGCACAATTCCCCCTTAAGGCTACCGGGCGGGTAGTAAATGCCAGCGTGGATAACTTCTGAATTTCTCGATGATGTTCCTGTGCCGATGGCGTCACAGCTTTCAATAACCAAAACCTCGCGCCCGCTCAGGGCCAGCCTGCGGGCAATGGCAAGGCCGACTACTCCGGCACCTATTACCGCAACATCAATTTTTTCCATAATTTTTATAGCCACTATTGTTTCAAATTAAAAAATTCGCACGATGTTGTCGTAAATGTTTGCGTTTTTCCTATAATATGCCTACCCCTTTATCCATGAACAGTAAACAAAATCCGGCAAATGCCACCCCACGCATCATTGTCGTTGGCAATGAAAAGGGCGGAAGTGGCAAATCCACCACCGCCATGCATATTGCGGTTAGCATGTTGCGTGACGGGGTGCGTGTCGCCTGTATTGACCTTGATCAAAGGCAGGGAACCATAAGCCGGTATTTTGAAAACCGCGAAGCGTACGCCATGCGAAATTCGCTTGAACTACCATCGCCCAAGATGGTGAAAATTGAACAGTTGGGCGATGGTGAAAATGATGACGTTATTGATAAGCATATTCACCAAGCAATTGAAACCGTTAGCGGCAAAGTAGGTTTAGTTATTATTGATGCACCGGGCAGTGATAACAAGATTTCGCGTGGCGCCCATTCATTTGCCGATATTTTGCTGACACCATTAAACGATAGCTTTATCGACCTTGACGTGTTGGCGCGTGTAAACAGCGAAACGGGCAAGGTCGAAAGGCCAAGCCATTATGCCGAAATGGTATGGAAGCAAAAATTACGTCGTGCTGCACGCGATGGCGGCTCGATTGACTGGGTGGTGATGCGCAACCGTTTGGGCCATACCGAGGCACAAAATAAAAAAAAGGTTGAGGCCGCCTTGACTGAGCTTTCATCGCGTATTGGCTTTCGTCAGGTTATGGGCCTTTCCGAAAGGGTAATTTTTCGCGAACTGTTTTTACAAGGGTTAACGTTGATGGATATTGTCGAAATAAAAAAGGGAAACCTAGCAATCAGCCACATTGCCGCACGCAATGAAGTTCGCACCCTTATGGAGGCCATCAATGTATAAACGGGGTTTTGGGATGGTTTTTTCCACCGCTTGCCGCTGGGGGGCAGGTATGGCAGTAATAATGTCATGACAACGTCAATAAAAACGGCAGTTTTGCCAATTGCGGGTATTGGCACCCGTTTCCTGCCGGCCACCAAGGCCGTGCCTAAGGAAATGCTGCCCATCGTTGATCGCCCACTTATTCAGTACGCAATTGACGAGGCGGTTGAAGCTGGGATCAACAATTTCGTTTTTGTGGTCGGTGACCATAACCAAGGTATACTGGAAACCCATTTTGGCACTGTTAAGAACTTGGAAAAAACCCTGAAAGAACGGGGAAAGCAAAATGAGCTTGAAATTATTAGCGCAACATCAAAGGGAATCAATTCGCTTGATTTTGTAACGCAGGATGAGCCGTTGGGCCTTGGCCATGCGGTTTGGTGTGCGCGTGATTATATTAAGAATTCCCCGTTCGCGGTTATTTTGCCCGATGATTTGGTTCAGGCAAAGCCCGGATGCATGGCACAGATGGTTGATGTGTTCAATAATCATGGCGGCAACATAGTAGCAGTCGAAGATGTTCCACGTGAGCAAACAAACAAGTACGGAATATTAGATGTTTCAAATGATGATGGGCGCATAGCAACCGCAAAGGGTTTGGTCGAAAAACCTAATCCCGCCGATGCACCATCAACTCTTTCAATTATTGGGCGCTACATTCTTGACCCTGAAGTGTTAAAATATCTAGAGCTAAAGCAAAAAGGTGCGGGAAACGAAATTCAATTAACCGATGCCATTGCTGCCACCATAAACACGGTTGAATTCAGGGGCCTTCGCTTTTCCGGTAGGCGGTTTGATTGTGGCTCCAAATCAGGATTCGTTTTAGCCAATGCAGCCTTTGCTTTGGCCCGTGGCGACATAGACCCCGATTTTGCCCAAATGCTCAAATCTCTAGTTAAATAGACGCCTTTAAGGACATTTTTTGCGGTTTTTAGCGCAAAACCTTGCAACCGGGGCACCCTTACACTAAAAAATTATAACCTAAGCCTGTCGGGCAAATATTTATTTTAAAGGATTTATTTATGCGCGTTGCAATGATTGGCACAGGATATGTCGGCCTAGTTTCTGGGGCATGCTTTTCCGAATTTGGCCTTGATGTTATTTGTGTCGATAAAGATGAAAAAA
>JAOUJU010000205.1 GCA_029883045.1 Rhodospirillaceae bacterium | reverse complement strand
TCCCAGTTTGGCATGAAAGACAATATTTTTAAGCTGGGTCGCGCGTGATGATAATGTGTGTTTACGATCATTATCCCAGAAAAATTTGGCGTCAGATAACCGTGCGCGCAACACACGTTCATTGCCAGCAATTATTGCCGCACCATCATCAGGTGCAACCTGATTAGAAACCACAATAAATTTTGGTGCCAACGTGCCATCAGAATTGAGAATTGAGAAAAATTTTTGGTGCAGTTTCATGGTCGCACTTAGAACTTCTGGCGGTAATTCCATGAACTGCGTATCAATGCTACCCATCAACACCACTGGCCATTCGACCAAACCTGTTATTTCTTGTAACAACCCTTCGTCAGGTTTTAATGAAAGCCCGGCCTTTGTTGCAATTTTTTCTGCGCCCGCCAATATTTCGCCGCGCCGTTCAGATGCGCACAACATTACATTAGCGCCCATCAGCTTGGTGCGGTAATCGGCAAAGTTTTTTACCTCTATTGGTCCGGAAGAAAGAAAACGGTGGCCGAATGTTTTGTTGCTTGTTTCAACACCTTCGTAAGTTGCATTAACAACGATTCCATCAAATATGGCTAAAATATTATGCAGTGGGCGAACCCAACGTTTTTGCCCTTGGCCCCATTTCATAGACTTGGGCCAATTAAACCCATCCAGCACACCTGAAATAATGCCTGATAATAATTCGCCCGTTGGCCCGCCTTTTTTTTCGCTGACCAAAAAATAAGTTGGCTTGCCCTTAACGTCGCGCACTTCGCACGCGTCCACGCTATCCAACCCATTGGATTTTAAGAAACCATTGATGGCTTGTTCCGGTGCGCCAACGGCGGGGCCTTTTTTTTCTTCCGTCACATCGGGCGTTACTTCGGGCAGGCCATCCACCACTAACGTCAAACGCCTAGGCCCGGCAAAGGCTTCGTCTTTGTCCCAATTCAGCCCCGCTTCCTTTAGCCCCGTTTCAACCAAACGCTTCAGGTCGTCAGCGGCGCGGGCCTGCATGCGGGCGGGGATTTCTTCGGAAAATAATTCTAATAATAATTCGGCCATTATTTCTGGCCTTTCGCTTGTTCAATTTCGACCCACGCTTCACAGCAACCTTTTGATAGGGCGCGAACCCGGGCAATGTAGGCTTGGCGTTCGGTAACGCTAATCACGCCCCGGGCATCAAGCAAATTAAACACGTGTGATGCATGTATGCATTGCTCGTACGCCGGAAGTGGTAATTTTTGCGCTAATAATTTTGTGCATTCTTCTTCGGCATCGGAAAAATGCCTGAACAGTTTTTCGGTGTCGGCATGGTCAAAATTATAGCTTGATTGTTGTTTTTCATTTTCAAGGAAGATATCGCCGTACGTAACCCCTTCGCCGTTCCAGTCTAAATCAAAAACGTTTTCTACGCCCTGAATATACATGGCAAGGCGTTCCAGCCCGTAGGTTAGCTCAACCGCAACTGGGTCACATTCAATGCCGCCAACTTGTTGAAAATAGGTAAATTGCGAAACTTCCATTCCATCAAGCCATACTTCCCAACCTAATCCCCATGCGCCAAGGGTCGGGCTTTCCCAATCATCCTCGACAAAGCGAATGTCGTGTTTGGCGGTATCGATACCCAGCGCGCGCAGGCTTTCAAGGTAAAGGTCTTGGGCATCAAGCGGTGATGGTTTCCACATAACCTGAAATTGATAATATTGTTGCAAGCGGTTGGGGTTTTCACCATAGCGCCCATCGGTTGGGCGGCGGCATGGTTGCACATAGGCAGCTTTCCATGGGGATGGCCCAAGGGCGCGTAAGGTGGTTGCGGGGTGAAAGGTTCCGGCACCGACCTGCATATCAAGGGGTTGCAAAATAACACAACCCTTGCCCGCCCAGTAATCCTGTAATTTAAGGATTAGGCGTTGAAAACAAATATCAGGGTTGGGTTTAACTTTTTGGCCCATTTTTTATCTCAATATATTAGCCCGGAAATGGGCAATCATCCCGGGTGCATTTTTTAACACCGGGCGCAACAAATGTTCCGCAAGATTCACATTTTATCATTTCTTCAATATCATCCTTGGCTTTGGCGGTTTTTGAAGATTTTTTTTCTGCCTGCATATCGCTTTTACGCGAAAGCAGTTTGAACCCATGCCAAACAATGGCAACGGCAATAATGGTAAAAACAAGCTTGGTTAGGCTAAATCCGAACATCTGTCACTTGTAGGGGTGGCGCATTAACTGGTCAACAGGTTAAGGCAGGGGAAATGGCGTTATTTTGGGGTTATTTAAGGGAAATAGCCCCGCCATCCAGCACGCGCTCCAGCAATTGGGTATAGCCACCGTTGTCGGTGTGAACGGTTATGCCTTCAAGCAGGGTAACGGGCGCTTTTACGCCCCGGCGAAAACTTACTATTACCCGGTTGGCGGGCACCCCTTTTTTGGGGTGGACGGGTAAAATTACCGTATCGCCCGCCCCTTCGCCGTTGGCATCGCGTGCAGCAGAAATGGCCGAAATAATATCGCCCAAGCGATCGGCACGTTGAATAAGAACCACCGTCCCCTTGCGCCTAACCAGCCCAAGGGATGCATTTACCCATTGGTTTAGGTCTGCGTCGCCCTCAACATTGGCGGTGCGCTTTATTTCTCCCGGTGGCGGGTTGCCGTTGCCAGATGCCATAAATGGCGGGTTAGCCATGGCAAAATCATATTCACCGCTTGTTATGGTGCTAGGTGGGTTGGCAATATCACCATCAAATGCCCGAAGGCGGCCATCAAGGGTGTTTTCGCTGATGTTATGCCTAGCAAGATCAGCCAATATGGCCTGAATTTCAATGCCATCAATTAATACGCCATCAACCCGCGTGCCTAGGCAAAGCATGGCGACCCCGACCCCTGAGCCCATATCCACCACCCTGTCACCCGGCCCGGCATTAACGCTGGCGGCTAACAACACGGTATCAATGGCCGAGCGATAGCCAACTTTGGGCTGATAGAACCTAATGCGCCCCTTGAACAGGTGATCTTCGGTTGTTTCCGGAGTTTTTTCCATAAAATGATACTTTTTTTCAAACGTCAGTTTGTGGGCACGGTTAATTATGTGGTAAATCTGGGGGAACAATAAGTTATTTTGTCACACACATACATAGTGGAGTTTTCATTTTGGGAATTGTCGTCAACCTTGATGATCAACGAAAAAAGCCCTCAGCCCTAGACCGGTTGGGCACCCTGATCGAAGACGACATGAAAGCCGTCAATCAGGAAATCGTTAAACGTATGCATTCCCCGGTAAGCCTAATACCGGAACTGGCGGGCCACATTATTGCCGCTGGTGGTAAACGGTTGCGCCCCATGTTGACACTGGCGGCGACCAAGCTCAGCGGATATACGGGAAACCGACAAATATTGCTGGCGACCTGCATTGAATTCATCCACACCGCAACGCTTTTGCATGATGATGTGGTTGACGAAAGCGAGCTTCGCCGTGGCGCCGAAAGCGCCAATGCCCTTTGGGGTAATCAGGCCAGCGTACTGGTTGGTGATTTTCTTTTTTCCCGTTCGTTTGAATTAATGGTCGAGGACGGATCATTAGAAGTTTTAAAAATACTTTCTTCCGCATCGGCCATACTAGCCGAGGGCGAGGTCATGCAACTGATGACCGCCAATGATACCGAAACCAGCGAAAGCGCATATCTTGACGTTATTGAATCAAAGACCGCCATATTGTTTGCTGCTGCGTGCGAGCTTGGTGCCATAGTGGGCGACAGGCCGGAACCCGAACGCGAGGCCTTGCGTGCCTATGGGCAAAACCTAGGGGTTGCCTTTCAGGTAAT
>JAOUJU010000204.1 GCA_029883045.1 Rhodospirillaceae bacterium | reverse complement strand
GCGGCTAGCCGTGCAGCACCAATCATAACTGGGCCGCCTACTATTAACACATGGCCACGGGTGTATTTATTTGAATGACTGCTTGGCCATTGTATTTTCTCTATCCACAACGATGGAGAGTTTTGCTTTGCCTTGCTTAAGTCATTATTGCCCATTTGGTGCTGGCTCTATCTTGTTGTTTCTATTTAGTATGAACCTAGTATCTATTATAATGCTTGCTCAGATTATAGGGTTAAAAATATGAAGGCGGTTGTTCTGGGTGCGGGCGTTATTGGCGTTACCAGCGCATATTATCTGGCCCGCGAAGGGTTTGAAGTTGAGGTCATAGATCGGCGCGAAGGCCCCGGCCTTGAGACCAGCTTTGCCAATGGCGGGCAAATATCGGCCAATCACTGCGAACCATGGGCAGCACCCGGGGTTTTGTGGCAGGGCATTAAATGGCTTGGCCGGGTTGATGCACCATTGCTTTACCATCTTCGCCTGGACCCAGTTTTATGGGCATGGACCATAAGATTTATTGCCAACAGTAACGAGCGGCGTTTTTGGGAAAACGTAGCAAGAATTTTGCGTCTTGCGCTATTTTCAAGAAATGCGTTTAGGGAATTGCGCAGCGAAATTGATATTGATTACGATTTATTACAGCTTGGCATTTTAAACATCTATCGCAACGACAAAGATTTTGATCAAGCTATTGCCCATGCCCGCATAGTCAGTGAAATGGGATGCGAAAGACAAGTTCTTAATCTCAAAAAATGTATTGAGCTAGAGCCAGCGTTACAAAATTCAACCGATAATTTGGTCGGTGGAACGTGGTGCCCCAATGACGAAAGTGGTGATGCCTATAAGTTCACCTGTGAGATTGAAAAAAAATGCATCAAGATGGGTGTTACGTTTCGTTACGGGGTTAACGTCAACGGCTTAAACACCGACATGTGGAAAGTAAAAAGCGCAATTGTTGACGGTGGCCAAGGAACCGAAGAAATTAAAGGCGATGTTTTTGTTGTGGCACTGGGCAGCCATTCCCCAGCATTGGCCAGCGACATGGGAATCAAGTTACCAATTTATCCGGTAAAAGGATATTCGCTAACAATGCCCATAACCAACACCTTGGCCGCACCTAATGTAAGCCTTACCGATGATGATAATAAAATGGTTTTCAGTCGTTTGGGCGGGAACTTACGCGTTGCCGGAACGGCTGAGTTCAATGGATACAACAACGAGATTGAAAAAAGCCGCGCACAAATGACGCTTGATGTTGCCACAAGAATTTTTCCCGGCGCATGTGATGAAACCAAAGCCGAATTTTGGACTGGCTTGCGCCCCGCAACGCCTGATGGGATCCCGATAATTGGGCGCGGGCGTCAAGAAAACCTTTTGCTTAATACTGGTCACGGCGCACTGGGTTGGACAATGGCCGCAGGTTCGGGGCGAATCATCGCAAGTTTAGCGCTGGGACTTCACCCGGAAATATCCATAAGCAACCTTGGTTGGGAAAGATTTAGCTAAAAATATATTTAATTTCAATTACTTAAAATCATTAATTTTGATTACTTGATTAGATGATAAGCACAGGACAACATAAAAAAATGGACAATACTTTTCCTTACGTAAGTACCTTGCACACCCTTGGCGCAGTTATCTGGGTCGGGGGTATGGTTTTCGCGTGGGGTTTTTTAAGACCGGCGCTGGGGTTTTTGAATCCACCAGAAAGACTTGGCGTATGGCGAGCTGTTTTTCCAAAATTTTTTATGTGGGTATGGATTTCTGTAATTGTTATGCCCGTAACCGGATATGTTATGGTCTTTTATGATTTAGGTGGCTTCGCGGCTGCTGGATATCATGTTCACGCCATGCATTTGGTCGGCTGGGCGATGATAGTTTTGTTTCTTTTTGTTTTTTTTATTCCTTACAAAAAATATAAAGTTGCAGTTGAAAATCAAATATGGCCTGAAGCGGCAAAACACCTAGCTACAATTCGCCGCGCAGTTGCAACCAACATGGTGCTTGGTCTTGTTAACGTTGTTATTGGTGTTTCCGGCAGGTTTTGGGGTTAAGGCCCGTGACATCTAACGGCAACCCTAATTCAAACAAAAAATTCAAAGCAAGCGATGTTGAGGTTGTTGAAAAAACCCGTGTCTGGGATGGATATTTCCAACTAGATAAATATCTACTGCGTCATGCTCTGCATAATGGAAATACAAGCGGTGAAATGAGCCGTGAAATATTTGAACGCGGCCATGCCGCGGCAGCACTTTTATATGATCCAATTTTAGAAAAACTTGTATTCATCGAACAGTTCCGCCCCGGTGCTTACGCCGCCCTATCCTCTCCTTGGTTTGATGAAAAAACATTTTCCCCGTGGATGCTTGAAATTGTCGCTGGTATTATCGACGAAGGCGAAACCCCCGAAGCGGTAATAAGGCGCGAGACAGTCGAAGAAGCAAACTTAAAGGTGTTAGACATTATCCCCATTACCCATTACCTAGTGACCCCCGGCGGATCATCCGAAAGTATGTTTTTGTTCTGCGCTAAAACTGATGCAGAAAATGCCGGTGGGGTGTTTGGCCTTGACGAAGAACATGAGGACATAAGGGTTTTATCGGTTGATGTTTCAACCGCGTTAAAGTGGATTGATGATGGCCGCTTTAAAAACTCCATGACACTTATAGCCATGCAGTGGTTTAATGCTAACCACAAGCAATTAAAAAAAATATGGGGCGCACCGCCATCACCCGAAACGCCTAATTAATTGCAATAATCTTCATTGTGGCTTTCTATCCGCTTGTATGCAATTGCAACTGATGTATTGGGGGAAATAAAAGGTGCTCTAAAAATTATTTTATCTTTGTCGTCAAAAGTAATTTCAGCACCCTTGGATGATCCATTCTCATCAAAAACAAAAATTTTATCTTTTTCATATTTATAGCGAACCTTGTGAATTATTTTATCGCTAAAGCACATGGCATTCTTGGTAAAACCTATTTCACGGGCTTCCCACTTGATTTTTCCACCTTCCTTATTAGCTTGATCGACGACCTTAACAAAAGAAGCATCGCTTCTGGTTGGGTCAAAAACCCACCTTCCATAAATATGGTGGTTGTAATTTGTAGTTGTTGTGGTGCATGCCGTTATAAATACAAATAACGCCAAGACTCCAGCCAGCCTAAAATGATTTTTCATAAACGTTTCCCATTAATAAAAACCATACCATCAGGTAGCAGTTTGGCACAAAGCATGTATAGATAAAGGAGCACAGGGAAAAATGACCGCCAGATCTACGTCAAGCATCCAGTGGGCTTTCTTTTGCTAATTCCTTGATAAAAAACATGTTAAAGATTATGTTCATACCAACACTTTAATTTTGTTGGTATGATGCATTGTACATCATACAAGATGTGATAATAAAGGTAGTCCATGCAAATCAAAAACAGCTTTACCGACGCTATCGGCAACACCCCACTTATCCGTCTTAACGCCGCATCGGATGCCACGGGCTGTGAAATATTGGGAAAAGCTGAATTTATGAACCCAGGTGGATCGGTCAAAGATCGCGCCGCATTGTTTATTGTGCGTGATGGCGAACGTAAGGGCTTGCTCAAACCCGGCGGAATAATAGTTGAAGGCACCGCTGGTAATACAGGAATTGGCTTAACGCTTGTGGGTAACTCCCTTGGCTACCGTTCTGTTATTATTATTCCCGATACCCAAAGCCAGGAAAAGAAAGATACCCTGCGCCTGTGCGGGGCTGAACTGATTGAAGTTCCTGCCGTGCCTTACAAAAACCCTGAAAACTACGTTCATGTTTCCGAGCGCAAAG
>JAOUJU010000013.1 GCA_029883045.1 Rhodospirillaceae bacterium | reverse complement strand
CTGCGGCAAATCTGCGTAAAAATAGTTTTTACGGGCAAAAACCGATTTAAGGTTTATTTGCGCATTTAAACCCAACCCCGTACGCACCGCCTGTTCAACACAAACTTCGTTAATTACCGGAAGCATGCCGGGCATGGCGGCATCAACCAATGATACTTGGGTATTGGGATCAGAACCAAAATCGGTGGCTGCGCCGGAAAATAATTTTGCGTTAGATATAACCTGACAATGGATTTCTAGCCCAATTACAACTTCCCATTCGCAAGTTTCGCCCTTGATTGTATACGCCATAATTATTTACCCCCCGGTTGGTGAGTAAAGTTTGCCGCCGTTTCCAAAACACCGGCAACACGCAATAGCGTTTCTTCATCAAAGGCGCGACCAATAAGTTGCAGGCCAAGTGGCAAGCCATCATTATTAAGCCCCGCTGGCAATGAAATACCGGGCAAGCCTGCTAATGATGTTGGAACGGTGAAAACGTCGTTCAAATACATGGCAATGGGGTCATCTTGTTTTTCACCAATGGCGAACGCGGCACTTGGTGCGGTTGGGGTCAACAAAACATCAACGCTGGTAAATGCTTTTTTGAAATCCTCAGAAATAAGGGTGCGAACCTTTTGCGCCTTTATGTAATATGCGTCGTAATAACCAGCCGATAAAACATAAGTTCCGATAAGGATGCGCCGTTTGACCTCTGCCCCGAAACCAGCGCCGCGGGTATTCATGTACATATCGTCAAGGCTTTCACCCGGAACGCGCAGACCAAAACGAACACCGTCATAACGCGCAAGGTTGGCCGATGCTTCGGCGGGGGCAACAATATAATATGTCGGCAGTGCATATTTGGTGGTTGGTAGCGATACCTCTATAATTTCGGCGCCTGCATCTTTAAGCCATTCAATTCCCCGGTCCCAAATGGCGGTTATTTCGGGGTCTATGCCGTCAATCCGGTATTCGCTTGGCACGCCAACTTTTAAACCGCGAATATCACCCGTAAGGGCGCTTTCGAAATCGGGCAATGCCATATCGGCAGAGGTTGAATCCTTGGCGTCGTGCCCGGCCATGGCCTGCAACATAATAGCGGCGTCACGTACCGTTTTGGTCATTGGGCCTGCTTGGTCCAATGATGAAGCAAAGGCAACCGTGCCCCAACGCGAACAACGCCCGTAAGTGGGCTTAAGGCCAACAATGCCGGTAAAGCTGGCGGGCTGGCGGATTGAGCCACCGGTATCGGTGCCGGTTGCGGCCATGGCAATGCCTGATGCCACGGCTGCGGCCGAACCACCGGACGATCCACCGGGGACAAGGTCTTTGCCGACGTTTTTTCCACCAGTTGCTTTCCACGGGTTTTTTACGTTGCCATAAAAAGATGTAATGTTAGCCGAACCCATAGCAAATTCATCTAAATTGGTTTTGCCCAACATTACCGCACCCGCACTACGCAGGTTAGCCGAAACGGTCGATTCATAAGTAGGCGTAAAGCCATCCAGAATGTGACTAGCCGCCGTGGTTAATACGCCTTCGGTGGCAAACAAATCTTTTATGGCAATAGGAATGCCGTCCATTGCGCTTAGGGGTGAACCTTTGCCCAGACGGACATCAGATTCCCGCGCACGCTCCAAGGCAATTTCCGGGGTTTCGGTAATGAACGCATTTAATTCGCGCGCGCCTTCCATGGCCACAATGTGAGCCTCGGTTAACTCGCTTGCGGAAAATTCCTTTTTTTTCAGACCATCGCGAGCAGCGGCAATGGAAAGGGATGTTAATTTAGTCATTTATTTTGCCCGCCCTTATTCAACAACTTTGGGGACGGCAAAAAATCCGTCTTCGCTATCGGGGGCATTTTTCAGCACACCATCGCGACAATTGCCATCGGTTACCGCATCTTTACGCATAGGTAGCGTCATGGCGGCAACGGATGCCATGGGTTCAACCCCATTGGTATCTAGTTCGGAAAGCTGTTCAATCCAGTCAATAATGCCGGAAATTTCACCCGCCAAAGGATCTAGCTGGTCATCATCAACGCGAATTCTAGCCAGATAGGCTATTTTCTGTACGGTTTCCCTATCGATTGACATTTGTTTTTACCCGGTTCGGTTTTAAGGTCTATTTGGGCGCGGAAAGTACCACCACCAAGACAAAGGGGCAAGCCCGTGTGAAGAGCCTAAATATTGGGCCTGAAATATCAGGCTTAATTACCGGCTTTAGAAAAAAGGCTTTCCCACGCATCTGCCGTCCAAGTTGAAACCGATACTTTCATGACCTCGATGATTGCTTCTTGCAGGTTGTTTACGGTTATTTTTTTATCTATCGGGGGGATGGCAAATTTAGGAATGGAATGACCATCAAACCGCAACTCGCCAGTGGTTGGATTGTAAAGGAAATTAGTGGTCAGATAATCTTCCATGCCATCACCGATTGAGCGAACATCTATCGATATTTGGTGAAAATTACTTTTTATTGCGGCTTCGGTCAGGAACATGTGGGAATAAAAAACAACTCTTCCACCCTCGCCCGCGCAACGAAAACGTATTTCATAATCTGATGTATCAAATTCACCACCTTCAACGGTGGTTTTGCCTTCAAACCGCAGGCGGTATTCACAGGCAATATTTTTTTGCATTATTACGCCGCGGGTTTCCTCAATCAAGGTTCCGTCAACCACCGGAACAAGCACGCCGGAATATATAAAACCAATTGGTTGTTTATCTTCAAGCGCTACGACAAACCAGTCTTTGCCTTCGGGCTGACCAATTCTGTGCAGGTAATCACCCTGTTTTGCGCTGCCAATAATACCAAATTCGGTTCCCGGCCCTTTGCGTATATTTGCATCGGCATTAACCGCGTAGGTTCCGCCTTTGGGTAATATTTCAAAATCCATAAAAAAAATTGTTTTTTCAACTATTTCAGGTGATGCCTCTGGGTCGGCGCTGGGTGGCGCGATTGTGGTGATTTCACCTTCTACGGCTTCATTGGGTCTTTGCCCCGGCTCGGCCTTGGTTGTTTGGGCATAGGCCGAGATTAAGCCTGAGGAAAACCAACCCCACCCGGCAAAAGCAAAAACCGCTGCCAGCAATACAGATGGAATATATATATTTTTTACATTCATATTCATTGCGCTATTTCAGTTAAGCGGCATTAAGATTATAAGTCTAGCCATGGCTGTAATGGAACTAGACAAAATGAAGGCTGCGCTGCAAAACGATCAGCGCTTGCTGGGGCTTGACCTTGGCAGCAAAACCATTGGTTTGGCAATATCTGATGCATCCAGAACCATAGCCAGCCCGTTTGAGACATTAAACCATACCAAATTTACCGCCGATGCGATGCGGATAAAACAAATAATTGATGAATTTGATATTGGCGGCATAGTCATTGGCCTGCCCGTGAGCATGGACGGCAGCGAAGGCCCGCGCTGCCAGTCGGCCCGGACGTTTGCCATCAACCTTTTGGAAAAATTTGAAATAATGATTTCGTTCTGGGATGAACGCCTTTCAACATCGGCAATTCAACGTATGTTAGTTGATGATGTTGACATGACACGTAAACGCAGAAGCGAGGTGGTTGATAAACTTGCCGCCACTTACATTTTACAAGGCGCGCTTGATTCAACCGTTCTTGTAAAAAATACTAATAACAAATGAATAGGCAATATAAATGAGCGCCATTATACAGGCACTGCTTCCGGTTTTTATTCTAATTATCATTGGCTTTGCTATTAAGCGCTATAAGCTAGTGGATGATGGTTTATGGGCGCCCGCCGAACGTATTACCTATTATGTATTTTTTCCCTCGCTGGTAATTGGCAGTGCGGTTCGCGCCAACCTAGGTGGGGCCGATGTATGGCCGATGGGATTTTCACTTTTTTCCGCAACTTTTATTGTTGCCATGATTGCGCTAGCAATGCGCAAACGGCTTGAAATTACAGATAGCGCCTTTACTTCTTTCTTTCAGGGAACCTTTCGCCCTAACACCTATGTTGGAATTGCTGTTGCATTTGTTTTATGGGGGGAAATTGGCGTTGGGCTAATGGCAATTGCCATTTTGGCGGTGGTACCATTGGCCAACCTGCTGGCCGTTAGCGTAATGGTCAGATTTGGCGATACCCATGATGGCGTCCGCACGCCTAAGCGCGCATTTATCGCGGTTGCAAAAAACCCGCTGATCATTGGTTGCATTATCGGTTTTGGTATGAACGGGCTGGGTCTTGGACTTCCGCTGGTAATTGAACCATTATTAGATATTTTAGGTCGCGCTGCTTTGCCTGTTGCCCTGCTGGCGGTTGGCGCCGGAATGAAGATGGATGCGCTTAAACAAAACGCCTCGGTTTCAATCCAAACAACAGCTATTAAGCTTGTGGTGCTTCCGGCATTAACCTGGTTGATTGCAGGCGCAATGGGGGTTGAGGGAATACCCTTTGTGGCGATGATGCTGTTTGCATCGCTTTCTAGTTCGGCGTCATCTTACGTGTTGGCGCGTGAAATGGGTGGTGATGGCCCATTGATGGCGGGCATGATCACCGCTACCACAATCGGCGCCATAGTAACCATGCCGCTTTGGATGTGGTTGGCTGGCTGATTTTACGCTGATTTTATGCTGATTTCTGGAGTTTTATTGCCTTGAACGTAAGGGCTTGCGAAAAAAACCTTGTTTGGTGTATTGTCCGCCCTGATGAACGACGGAGCTTTTGATTTTTCTGCTTACCCGCATCGCCATCTACTTGGCATCGAAGGCCTTTCACCCGTTGCATTATCCCTTATCCTTGATCGCGCCGACAGCTTTGTTGAGCTGAACCGTCGCCATGAAAACAAGCTTGCGATCCTATCGGGGCGCACGGTCATGAACCTGTTTTTCGAAGACAGCACCCGAACCCGCACCTCGTTTGAACTGGCAGGAAATCGCCTTGGTGCCGATGTTATAAACATGTCGGTTTCAACCAGTTCCATAAAAAAAGGTGAAACGGTGGTTGATACCGCAATGACCCTAAACGCCATGCACCCGGATGTTTTGGTGGTGCGTCACAACGATGCCGGTGCGGTCAAACTGTTGGCAGAAAAAGTTAACTGCGCGGTCATTAACGCTGGTGACGGCAGACACGAACACCCGACCCAGGCGTTACTAGACGCCCTTACAATCCGTCGGCGCAAAGGAAAAATACAAGGTCTTACGGTTGCCATTTGCGGCGACATCTTACATTCACGCGTTGCGCGCTCTAACATTCACTTGCTTAACGCCATGGGTGCCCGCGTCAGATTGATTGCCCCTAAAACCCTTATACCGGCCAACATTGAACGTCTGGGCGTTGAAGTTTTTTACGATATGCAGGCGGGCCTAAAAGATTGCGACATCGTCATGATGCTTCGTCTGCAAACCGAACGAATGAGCGGAAGCTTCTTCCCTTCTATCAGAGAATACTTTCACTTTTTCGGGCTAGATTACGCCAAGTTAGAAAAAGCAAAACCAGACGCGCTTATCATGCATCCTGGCCCGATGAACCGCGGAGTAGAAATTGCATCCGATGTGGCAGATGACATTGGCCGTAGCGCAATTCGCGAACAAGTGGAAATGGGTGTGGCCGTCAGAATGGCGTGCCTTGAGGTTCTGTGTGCAAACCTTGCGCTTGAGGGGGCTTAGCAATTATGAACATAAAAACCCCCCCCACTGAAAACCCAAAAAAAGAAATTGGTCGCAGCGCATTTGTGAACGCGCGCTTGCTTGACCCGGCAACTGGTCTTGATGCCATTGGCGGAATATTAACCGATGGCGAAATAATTTCAGATTTCGGTCCACAAATGTTTACAGATAGCGTTCCCGAGGACGCCAAGGTTATTGATTGCAAGGGCAAGTGCCTTGCCCCCGGGCTAGTTGATATGCGCATAACAATGTCGGGTTCTGACTTTGCAACTACTGGTATGGCAGCAGTTGCCGGCGGCATAACAACGGCCGTGTGTTTGCCTAACACCAACCCAGTTATTGATGATGGTTCGGTAGTTGAATTTGTTGCCCGCGCCGCACGTAAGGCAGGGTTGGTAAAGGTGTACCCCTACGGCGCAATAACCAAAGGCCTTGAGGGCATAGAGATTTCAGAGATGGGGCTGCTGGCCGAATTTGGCGCAGTTGCCTTTAGTGATGCAAACACCGCCATACGCGACGCGCAAACAATGCGCCAAGTTCTTTTATATGCATCTACTTTTGGCCTGATGGTAATGGAACATCCCGAAGACCCCAGCCTAGCCAAAGGCGGTGCCATGAACGAAGGCGAAACCGCAACTAGGCTTGGCCTTCCTTCTATACCAAAACTTGCCGAAGTTCTGATAGTAGAGCGCGACCTACGCTTGGCGCGCGATACCGGCGGGCGGTTACATTTTTCCCACATATCAACCAAAGAAAGCATAGACGCCATTCGTCAAGCTAAAATTGATGGCATGAGCGTAACGTGCGATACCGCACCGCCTTATTTCTCGCTCAACGAAGGGGCCATAGGCGATTATCGCACCTTCGCCAAGCTAAGCCCGCCACTGCGCAGCGAAGCCGACCGGGTCGCGGTAATCGAAGGAATAAAAGATGGCACCATTGATGCAATTGCATCAGACCACACGCCGCGCCACGAAGACGAAAAACGCCTACCCTTTGCCCAAGCCGCAACAGGTGGTGTTGGTATGGAAACCTTGCTGGCAATAACGCTAGAACTTGTCCACAATGGCCACATAAACCTAATCGATGCACTTTCAATGTTAAGTTCGGGCCCGGCTGATCTTTTGGGTCTTAACGCTGGTCGCTTGAAAAAAGGCGCACCTGCTGATTTGGTTCTGTTTGATGTCGACAAGGGCTGGAAAGTAGACGCCGACCATCTGCATTCCAAGGCCAAGAACACACCGTTTGACGAACGCCCAGTTCAGGGCCGGGTCTTGCGAACCGTAATAGACGGACGCACAGTGTTCGAACTGGATAGTTGAGAACATAACAATGGCCACCCTTCACATTGCCGCAGGAATTGTTGGTTATCTTGTCGGGTCAATCCCTTTTGGGTTGGTCTTTGCTAAGCTTTTTGGCCTTGGTGATTTACGTAAAATTGGTTCTGGCAATATTGGTGCAACCAATGTTTTGCGCACCGGAAATAAACTAGCAGCATTTTTGACTTTGATATTTGATATCGGCAAGGGTGGTATGGTTGCACTGACGGTGGGATATTTTATACCCAATATTTATGCCGAACTTGCCGCCGGGTTCTGGGCGGTTATGGGGCACAACTTTCCAGTCTGGTTAAATTTTCGTGGCGGCAAGGGCGTTGCCACCGCCATTGGTGTTTTACTGGCAACGGCATGGCCAGTTGGTCTGGCGGTTATCGCCACGTGGTTGGTTGTTGCCGCCATTACACGTTATTCATCATTGGCGGCATTAGTGGCGCTGGCGGCGGCACCATTATTTTCATATCTGCTGGCCCCACCGCAGCATATTATTCTTTCGGGTCTTTTGGCGGTTTTGGTTTGTGCGCGCCACCATGAAAACGCTCGCCGCTTATTAAATGGCACCGAAACAAAAATCGGGAAAAAAGGTGAGTAAGCAAGCTGACCAGCAAATTGACTGGCTTCGCCTAATCCGGACCGAAAATATCGGCCCTGTTACTTTTTATAAATTATTAGAACGTTTTGGCAGTGCTGCAAATGCGCTTGAGGGTGCAGTTGAACTTTCAAGCAAGGGCGGAAAAAAAATAAAGCCACTGGCAAAAGATAAAGCAGTCGAAGAAATTGAAAAATTAAACCAATTAGGTGGGGAAATAATAACCCGCCTTGATGAAGATTACCCACCGTTGCTTGGCAGTATTTATGATGCCCCACCGGTAATTTCGGTAATTGGTAATAAATCATTATTGGCTAAGCGCGCCATTGCAATTGTTGGGGCCAGGAATGCATCGCTTAACGGGCAAAAAATTGCAAAGCAACTAGCAAGTGAAATTGGCAAAGGTGGGTTTTTAATATCATCGGGCATGGCACGCGGGGTTGATAGGGCAGCACACATTGGTGCGCTTAAAACCGGAACGGTGGCGGTTGTTGGCGGCGGTGTCGATGTGGTCTATCCGCGCGAAAACAATGACATTTACGAAAAACTTGTGCGTGATGGCGCGGTTATTTCAGAAGTGCCATTTGGGACTAAACCTCAGGCAATGCATTTCCCCAGAAGAAACCGGATCATATCAGGCATGAGCCGTGGCACCGTTGTGGTTGAGGCAGGCATGAAATCAGGCTCGTTAATTACCGCTAGAATGGCCTTAGAACAGGGCCGCGAGGTGTTTGCGGTACCAGGTTCACCCCTTGACCCCCGAAGTGCTGGTGCCAACCGCCTGATACGCGAAGGGGCACAATTGACCGAAAATGCCCAAGATATTTTTAATGCCCTTGAAACCATGCCCACAGCCCGGGTTGAGCTTTCCTTTGAGGAAAATAACCAATTGAAATACAAGGATAATTTATCTCCCAATGACCAAGCTGGCGATGAGGCAAAAACCCATGACAAGGTGCTTAACCTGCTTTCGCCCGATCCAGTTAGTGTTGACGAAATCATCCGTAGCTGCCAATGCTCCCCTGCAGCCGTCTCGATGGTGCTTTTAGAGCTAGAGCTGGCAGGGCGTCTTATGCGCCATCCCGGGGGCCGGGTAGCACTAATAGGGTGACCGGCGGGACAATAGATAAAACGGTTAAATAAGGGCAAAACCCCCTTCTAAGGAATATGTCGGAAGTAATCATGTATGTTGTTGTTGTAGAATCACCATCCAAGGCCAAGACTATTAATAAGTATCTGGGAGCGGATTATACCGTGCTGGCATCATATGGCCATGTACGCGATTTGCCATCCAAGGATGGCTCAGTTCGCCCCGATGATGATTTTGCCATGGATTGGGAAGTTGCCCCGCAATCAAAAAAACACCTAAAAGAAATTCAAACCGCACTTAAAGGTGCCAAAAGCCTTTTTCTCGCAACTGATCCAGATCGCGAAGGCGAAGCCATTGCCTGGCATGTACGCGAGGAAATGGAAAAGAAAAATATGCTGAACGGTGTTGATGTTAAACGCGTTGTGTTTAATGAAATAACCAAAAGTGCAATCATAGAAGCATTCAATCACCCGCGTGAATTGGATAATGAACTAATTGATGCATACATGGCGCGGCGCGCACTTGATTACTTGGTTGGCTTTACCCTTTCGCCCGTGTTGTGGCGCAAACTTCCGGGTTCACGTTCGGCCGGGCGCGTGCAATCGGTTGCGCTGCGTCTGATATCTGAACGCGAAACCGAAATTGAAAAATTTAACCCAGTTGAATACTGGTCAATCGGCGCAAGTTTTGATACCGGCAGCGGGGTAATGATTTCAACTAGCCTTACCCAGCTTGATGGTAAAAAGCTAGGCAAGATGGACTTAACTAATGAAAAAGAAGCCAAACGCGCTGAAACCATAATTAAGAACGAAAAATTTTCAGTTGCCAAGGTTGAGAAAAAGAAAAGCCGGCGCAACCCATCACCGCCCTTCACCACATCCACCTTGCAACAAGAAGCGGCGCGTAAACTTTATTTTTCCGCACGCAAAACCATGCAAGTGGCACAAAGGCTTTATGAAGGTGTCAACATCGGTGGGGAAACGGTTGGGCTTATTACCTATATGCGTACCGATGGCGTAACCATGGCGGGCGAGGCCATAACAGCATGCCGGACATTAATTTCGGAACAATATGGCGAAGCGTACCTGCCCGATGCACCGCGCGAATACAAAACAAAATCAAAAAATGCCCAAGAAGCACATGAAGCCATCCGCCCAACAGATGTGGCGCGCAGACCCAAAGACGTTGCCCAGCATTTGGATGAAGACCAACAAAAACTTTATGACCTAATATGGAAACGTACACTAGCGAGCCAGATGGAATCTGTGGTGCTTGATCAGGTGGCAATTGATGTGGCCTCAGCTGAAATGCAAACAGTATTGCGTGCAACCGGGTCAATCATCGCATTTGATGGTTTTTACAAACTATATCACGAAGGCAAAGACGATGCCGAAAACGAAAGCGGTGACGAAGAAGAACGCATTTTGCCTGATGTAAAACAAGGTGCGGCAATGAAGCTGGGCGAAGTTAACCCTGACCAGCATTTTACCCAGCCGCCACCCAGATATTCAGAAGCAAGTTTGGTTAAAAAACTGGAAGAACTAGGTATCGGCAGGCCATCAACCTATGCTTCCATTATTTCGGTTTTGCAAGATAGAAACTATGTGCGCATTGAAACTAGGCGTTTTATTCCCGAAGACCGCGGTCGTTTGGTTATTGCATTTCTTTCAAGTTTTTTTGAGCGTTACGTCGAATATAATTTCACCGCTGATTTGGAAGAAAAACTTGATGGAATTGCCGAGGGCAATATTAAGTGGAAATCTGTGCTTGAGGAATTCTGGCGCGCCTTTATCGGTTCGGTTGAGGGCATCAAAGAACTTCGCGTTCGCGACGTGCTTGATAACCTAAACGAAGTTTTGGGCCCACATTTTTTCCCACAAAAAGAAGAAGGCGTTGACCCAAGATCATGCCCCAAATGTAAAACCGGGGAACTTTCATTGAAACTAGGTCGGTTTGGTGCCTTTATCGGTTGTTCTGATTATCCTGAATGCACCTACACCCGCCAGCTGGCTGCCGACGGTGGGGCCGCGGAAGGTAGCATCGAGGCAGAACTTGATGCCGGACCGATTGAGCTGGGCCAAGACCCGGAAACAGGTATTGACGTTACCATGCGCAAAGGCCCATACGGTGTTTACGTGCAATTGGGCGAGCAAGAAGAAGGCTCAAAGAAAAAACCCAAGCGTGCATCGCTGAACAAGGGCCAAGATCTAAAAGAAGTTGATTTAGAATTTGCCATGGGTCTTTTGGCATTGCCGCGTGATGTCGGCCTGCACCCCGAAGACGGCACCATGATTGAAGCCGGTATCGGGCGTTTTGGTCCGTTCATCAAATGGGCGGGAATGTTTGTTAGCTTAAAAGATGATGACCCTCTAGAAATTGGTATTAACCGCGCTGTTGCTATTATTGCCGATAGCGGTAAAAAACCACCGCGTGCGCTGGGTATGTTCCCCGGAAGCAAAAAACCAATAGCAATTAAAACCGGACGCTGGGGACCGTTTGTTTCCCTTGGGAAAATTCGCGTCAACGTCCCCAAGGATGAAGATGGTGAAACCATAACCCTTGAACGTGCGGTTGAATTGCTTGAAGCGCGCGCCGCCAAGGACAGCAAGGTTATTTTGCCTAAACCCAAAGTAAAGGCAAAGACAAAAGCCAAAGCTAAAACAAAGAAAAAAGCTGCAAAGAAAAAGGCTAAAACCAAAACTAAAAAGAAAGCACCAACGCCTAAAAAAACTGACAGCGAAACCAGTGCCGTACCCGCAACCGATTCCAGCGACTGACGCGTTTTAATAAATTGGCAAAAAAAACTAAATCACCATTTCCCACACGCGAACAAATCGTGAAATATATCCAGGAAACCCCGGGCCGGGTAGCCAAGCGTGAATTAGCACGTGCGTTTCAGCTAGATGCCGGGCAGAAGATACTTCTAAAAAAAGAACTTAAAAAACTAACCGCTGAAGGCTTGATTGAGCGCGCCCAAGGCAAGCGTTATGGCCAACCGGGAACGCTACCCAGTGTAACCGTGCTTGAGGTAGCGGGAACCGACATTGACGGCGAAATATTAGCCAAACCAGTTGAGTGGAAATTCGATGCACCACCGCCAATTATTTACATGGCACCAATGCGCGCCGGGCAGCGTGCGCTGGCAAACGGTGAACGGGTTTTGGCAAAACTAGAACAACTGGCCGATGTAATTGAAGGGCGCACAGTTTACGAAGCCAGAACCATAAGACGCATTGCCCATGCCCCAACTGAAACGTTGGGTGTATACCGCGAAGGCCCAGCAGGCCAAGGCCGCGTCCGGTCAACTAACCGGCGGCATAAATCAGAATTTTCCGTTGCCGATAATAATGGAATTGAACTGTTCGATGGTGATTTGGTTTTGACCGAAGCCATGTCGGGCAAACATTTGGGTATGCCACGGGTTAAGGTGATAAAAAAAATTAGCACCACCGGCAGTAAGTCCATTTCGCTTATTGCTATTTATGAACATGATATCCCAAACCGTTTTCCCGCAAGTGTGGTGGACGAAGCCGAGCGTGCAAAAGCAGCGCCATTAGACAAGCGTGAAGATCTGCGCGATTTAGCATTAATTACAATTGACGGGGCCGATGCCCGCGATTTTGATGATGCGGTTTTTGCCGAGCCTGACCCCGAAAACAAAGGTGGCTGGCACCTGATTGTCGCTATCGCCGATGTATCGTGGTACGTGCGCCCAGAAAGCCCATTAGACGTTGAAGCCTACAAGCGTGGTAATTCAGTATATTTCCCCGACCGGGTGGTACCGATGTTGCCGGAAGCACTTTCCAATGGCTGGTGTTCACTGGTCGCTAACGAAGACCGCCCTTGCATTGCGGCTCATATGTGGATTGATGCTGGTGGCAACCTGACGCGCCATCGTTTTGTACGCGCGCTTATGCGCTCAAGCGCGCGCACCACGTATGAACAAATTCAAGAGGCTTATGATGGCAGGCCAAACAAAATTACTCGCCCATTGCTAGATGACGTTATCACACCACTTTATGGTGCGTATCAAACACTGTTAACGGCACGCGAAAACCGTGGCGTGCTGGAGCTTGACCTACCGGAAAAGAAAATTGATGTAAATGCGGATGGCGATGTAACTGGTGTTTCGGTTCGTCCACGATTTGCTTCGCACAAACTAATTGAAGAATTCATGGTTCTGGCCAATGTGGCCGCCGCCGAAACGCTAGAAAAAATGAAACTTCCGTGCATGTATCGTATTCACGGTGAGCCATCACGGGAAAAATTGGTTAGCCTAAAAGATTTTCTTGATTCAATATCTATTCCCTTTGCGTTGGGCCAAGTAATAAAGCCAAACCATTTTAATATTATTTTAAAACGCGCTGAAAATACCCCCAATAGCCACCTTGTTAATCAGGTGGTGCTGCGCTCACAATCCCAAGCCGAATATTCGCCCGATAACATTGGCCATTTTGGCTTGGCATTAAAACGCTATTGCCATTTTACCTCGCCCATCAGGCGCTATTCTGATTTATTGGTCCATCGTGCACTGGTAAAGGGTTTAAATGCCGGTGACGGCGCATTGGAAGAAGACCACAAAGATTTTGCTGAAATGGGCGAGCACCTTTCCGATACCGAAAGACGCGCATCCGGAGCCGAACGTGACGCGGTTGACAGGTTTGCCGCACTTTATCTTTCGGAACGTATTGGCTCGTTGTTTAAAGGACGCATTAGCGGGGTAACGCGATTTGGGCTTTTTGTTGAATTGAACGAAACCGGGGCCGATGGCTTGGTGCCCATACGCACGCTTAATGATGATTATTACGAACACAATGAATCCCGCCATATGTTAGTGGGCAAACGCCACGGCAGGGTTTACCGTCTTGGGGCCGAGGTTGAAGTTATGCTTATGGAAGCAGACCCGATAACTGGCGGAACCACATTTGAAATAATCAACGAAGGGGAAGTAAAAAAATCCCCAAATAACGCAGGCAATAAATCATTTAAAGGAAAATCACTGGGTAAGGGCCAGCAAGGGAAAAAGCCAACTGCCAAAAAGCCCAAGGGCAAATCCCGCGCGTCCCGACGCCGCGCAAAAAATACCAAATAGCCATCATCTGAAGATATTTGCCTTAAACCGCGTACAATTTAGTGACTGAATGAAAAAAATAGGGAATTATCCACTTATGGGTATTTTGTCTATTATTCTAAACTTTGGTTTTTTATCGCCAAAAACAAAACCAACAATAAAACGTATGTTTTTAATGTTGGCGGCGGGAGCTGCGCTTGGGGCATGCGCCAACTATGGCGCATTAAAAACCGCCCCCTCAAACACAAACCATTTTATCCCCTCCGGTAGCCATGTCTTAAGCCCCCACAAACACGAAGGCGCGGAGGACATAGTTGGCTATTTTAATGATGAAGAAATAAATATTTTAAATGCGGGCATAAGCGGCATAACTGAGCGCTACATAAAAGATGTAACAGCGCAAAAATTAGCGTTTAACGCCCTTGAAGGATTAAGCTCCATTGATCCCAGCATAGATATTAATATGGCTGGCCTACATGACGATAGCCCCAACAGAATTATCTTACAGATGGCGCCATATGATCATAGTGCATTTGAACGTGGGTTACCGACTTTAGTTGATGAATTTACACTGCCAAATAACGCAAGCCCCAAAGTTTGGGCCGAATTTATTTCAAACATCGTAAATGTGGCCAAGGACCATTCACGCCTGCTTGGGACTAGCGATAGAGAAAAAGTTTTGGAATCATTATTTGATGGAATGCTTGTCGGCTTAGATGTTTTTTCCCGCTATGCAGGGCCCACCGAGGCCGACCACAACCGGGCTAGACGCGAAGGTTTTGGCGGTATCGGAATTCATTTTACCGACGAAAAAACTATTTTAGGGATAGGAAAAAAAGGCTTTCCCATAACCAATGTAACCAAGGGAACGCCAGCGGATGATGCTGGCCTGATACCGGGCGATAGGATTGTTTCAGTTTCTGGACACAACGTAAGCGGTTATACAATGCGAAAACTTTCCGCCATGTTACGTGGCCCCATCGGCAGTAAAATAATTATAGGTATTTTACGAGAAAATAGCGGAACAACGCCAATTAAATTTAGTCTATCGCGTGCGCACATTGTTCCCGAAACAGTGGTATCTAACGTAAAAGACAATATTTTAAATATACGTATCAACAGCTTTAATCGGTTAACCGCTGGCGAAGTGCGTGACGCCATTATTGCGTTAAACGATAAAATTGATTCCGGACAGATTCGTGGAATTGTAATGGATTTACGCGATAATCAGGGTGGG
>JAOUJU010000203.1 GCA_029883045.1 Rhodospirillaceae bacterium | reverse complement strand
ATCCGTTTTGCAACAAGACTGGTACGGCCCTTTTAGGCCCAAGGCCAGATGGTGGATGCGCGTTCATGCACGGCCTTTGCAGCTAGTATTTAATGAAATAATAATTAAAAATATGGTTAAGCACTTAACATCACAAGGATTTTTTTTCTTTGATTATAGTCAATATTTTGCCCTACAAGAAAAATTGATTTATAACCATTATGTTGCAATGCGCTAATCCGCATTAAATATAGGAATAAATCTGCAAAGTTTGGCATAAGTGGGAATAGTGATGACCAATGAAGACCTAATGGTAATTTTGAAAAAAGTGCCGCTGTTTGCACGTGTTCCTGAAGCAGATCTTAAAGAGCTGGTAAATGATTCACATGTTGTTGAATTAAAGTGCCATAAAATACTTTTCATGCAGGACGACCCGGCCGAACATTTTTATGTGGTTATTGATGGATGGATAAAACTTTTCCGCCAGACCAAAGATGGCGACGAAGCGGTGATAGAAGTAATAACCCGTGGGCAATCATTTGCCGAAGCGGCCATTTTTGAAAAACAGAATTACCCGGTAAGCGCCGAATGCGTTACCGATGCAGTTTTGGTCGCTATCAAAGGCGATAGCTTTATCAGCAGAATTGAGCGTCAACCGGAATTTGCAATGCAAATGCTTGCCTCGATGTCTCGGCGACTAAGAACACATATAGCCTTGATTGAGCGCCTGGTTGTTAAATCAACTTCTGAACGGCTTGGCGATTTTTTGTTAAGCCTTTGCCGTACCGATTCTGATCCTGAAATAATACATCTTCCATATGATAAGACGCTTGTGGCGGCAAGGCTGGGAATGAAGCCAGAAACACTATCGCGCGCATTGGCAAAATTGCGCACCATTGGGGTCGAAACCCACGGTCATGAGGTAGTGGTAAAAAATCACGAATCCCTTCGTAATTTTTGTCGTGCCGATGATAATTCAAAGGCAGTTGCATCTTGAGGTTATTATTCTAGTTAGCCTTGTTTTTTCAGTGTTTTTTTAGGGCTTGCGAGCTCGCTAAACATAAAAAAGTCTATTATTTCCAATATATTAACACCAATTTCAATGAAATTGACTTCGGTTAAGGCGTATTTGCCATATTTGTGGCCAATTTCTCATAGGCTTATTATTATGTATTGCTCGCGCGCAGTTTAATTATTGCAGTTTAATTATTTAAGTGTGCGAATTATGAGTTAGCGTGACTAATCAATTTTAGAGGAGGGTAGTTATGAGCGCAGATTCTTCGGGAAATATCCCGTTCATGCAACGGCTGCTGGATAGCCCATTTGTGCTTTTGGCACTGGGCGTTCTTGTTCCGACCGTTATTTACACAGTGTGGGGGGTGGTCGAAGCGTTATCCATCCCCATGGCACCTTAAGGGGAGGGTAAGAAATGTCTATTTTTCCAGCAAAAGGAGTTTGGTGGAACGAGCCGGTTGAAAAATCGGAAGTTCTTTGGGTAAGCATCGCTTTTTTATGGGCGATGATAATGTTTTTCATGATGCCGTATTGGCATTTCGCAGGTGAGCAAAACCTTTCCAACGAAGCATATAAAATTTCACCTGATGCTTTTGTCGAAAAAACTGAAAACTTTGCTGCCAAATACACGGTACGCGAAGATGCTGCAACCGGCATTCCAGTGGTTGCACCACCAGCAGGAAGTGATGTTTATATTTTTGGCAGAACATTTGAGTGGTGGCCGATGCTTGAACTTGAACAAGACAAGTCATATCGCTTTCACATTTCATCGGCGGATTATATGCATGGGTTCTCGTTGTTACCTGAGAACATCAACCTGCAGATTATTCCTGACTACGAAATGGTGTTGACGATAACACCAACATCAAGTGGTGAATTCAGCATCGTCTGTAACGAATTTTGCGGCATTGGTCATCATAATATGGTCGGCAAAATATTTGTGAAGTGAGGGGATAATTATGGCTAATTTTCGAACATGCCCGGATACCGGGTTTAAAATTGACCTACAGGCCGACAAGCTAATTAAATGGAACGCGGTTACCGCCGTGGTATTCCTTTTGGTTGGTGGTCTTTTTGGTCTATTGGTGGCACTTACACGCTGGCCGGCAGTCCATCTTCTGGATGCTGACTTGTTTTATTTGGCGCTTACTGCACACGGTCTGGACGTTCTTTTGGTTTGGATCATATTTTTCGAGATGGCGCTTTTGTATTTTACATCCGCCATCTTGCTTAACTCGCGACTTGCCATGCCGAAAGTCGGCTGGCTGGGTTACGTGCTGATGTTAGTTGGTGCTTTAATCACTAACGTTGCTGTATTGCAGGGCAATTCGACCGTGATGTTTACATCATATGTTCCACTGCAAGCGGAACCGCATTTTTATCTCGGTATAATTTTGTTTGCCGTCGGTGCGTTACTTGGCTGCGCTGTTTTCTTTGGCACACTTTATATTGCCAAAAAAGAACGTACCTATGAGGGCTCTATCCCGTTGGTAACATTTGGTGCCATGACGGCCGCAATTATTGCGGTATTTACCATTGCTACTGGTGCGGTAATTCTTATTCCGACCATGCTTTGGTCAATGGATATTGGCTTGATAGATCGTGTTGATGGCCTAGTTTACCGTATTGTCTGGTGGGGTATGGGTCACTCGTCCCAACAGATCAACGTTGCCGCACAGATTGCATGTTGGTATGCAATTGCCGCAATTTTGTTTGGCGCTAAACCGCTTAGCGAAAAAGTAAGCCGCACAGCGTTCTTGATGTATATTTTGTTTTTGCAACTAGCGTCTGCCCATCATCTATTGGTGGATCCAGGTCTTAGCTCGGAATACAAAATATTTAATACTTCATACGCGCTTTATCTTGCCGTTCTTGGCTCGATGATCCACGGTCTTACCGTTCCCGGTGCGATCGAGGCAGCCCAACGTAAAAAAGGCTTTAACAATGGCCTGTTCGAATGGCTGGCCAAGGCACCTTGGGGTAACCCGGTGTTCTCTGGTATGGCGCTTTCGGTTGTTCTGTTTGGATTTTTGGGCGGCATAACCGGCGTTATTATGGGGACTGAGCAGCTTAATATCATCATGCACAACACCATGTATGTACCGGGCCATTTCCACGGAACGGTGGTGGTGGGCACAACCTTGGCCTTCATGGCAATTTCTTATTGGATAGTGCCAACGTTATGGCAGAAAGAAATGGTTATGCCGGGTCTTGCTAAATGGCAGCCATATCTGTTTGGTCTTGGCATGGGTGCAGCAGCCATCTTTATGATGGGTGCTGGTACTTTGGGCGTTCCGCGTCGCCATTGGGATATTGCTTTTGCTGATTCAGCCATTGGTCATGTTTTTCCAGAAGCAGCAAACTTGATGATGGGCCTTGCTGGCGTATCAGCCGTTGTTGGTTCACTTGGCGCCTTAATCTTTATTCTAAATATGGTTGGAACCATACTTTGGGGTAAGGCAAAGGTACCAGCACCTGCTTCGGCCGAACCTACACCAGCCGAAACACCATCTGCCGCCACCAGCTACGGCGGGGCCGGCACCATGGCAGTTCCCGGAACGTTTGTATTGGCGATGGTTTTCTTGACCACGTTCGTACTTTACTACTTCGTGAACTGGAAGTACTTGGCAGGCGTCTGGGGTCTAAGCTGACGACCTGTAATTGGCGGGCGGCATAATATTAAACCCTCCTCAAGTATGCCGCCCGCCACTTTTTCAGATCTTCTTATCAGCAGGTGCTGAAATAAAATGAGTAAAGTAAAAAAAGTTAGAAAAAATTCAACGCACGCCCATGGCTTTATTATTGCAGCCTTGGGCGTGTTGTTGTGCGCGCCGGGTGCGGGTTTTGCGGCTGGTGAT
>JAOUJU010000202.1 GCA_029883045.1 Rhodospirillaceae bacterium | reverse complement strand
GAACGTCGCCGCCCTTCATGATGCCTTCATAAGAGGAAAGATCCATTTCGTGATAGGAATCTTCTGAGTTGTCAAAATGGCAAGATGTACATGCTGCTGTGTCTGCACCAAATACGCCATCGGTGGTGTATAGCGGAAGAATATCACCGCTAAAGCTACCGCTGGCTGAATTGCCACTCATGTCTTCGTAGGTAAAGCTACCGTTTGGTGCACCAGCTTTAACCCAAGCAGCAACAAGATCTACTGCCTTAATGGCACCCGGGCTGCTTTCGCTAACGTTACCCGAACCCCCTGCGCAAGCAGTTGCAACAACAGCCAAGGTGGCCAACGCTGCGCCCGCAAGCATCGATTTTAATGTTTTGGTCTTCATATGAAGTCCCCCTAATTTTCTCTTTTTGATTAACTCAATCCAAATAAATTTAGCGAAATTACTATTTTTATTTTTTAGAAGTAATATTAGTAAATTCGCAAGTAATGGATACCACGAACATACTAGTGCGAATGGTCTATAAACATCAATTGGCAAAGCGATGTTTTTTATATTTTTTTATAAATTTATATTAGAAAATATTAGATGCATTATATTAGCACTAAGTAATGGAGCTGGATAAAACCAATAAAACCGTAGGCAACTAGCTATTTGTGACAATTCGTGTTTGATAAACTCCAGTTAATGTACTGTAATATATAAATAATTCTTTTTCGTTTGGTTCGGAAAAAATACTTCTAATGCTGATGTATGCGCGTCTGAAAATTTTAGAATCGAAAAAAAATTATCAAATAACTAAACCCGACCATTGTGAAACGGACAGGTTTATACCAATGCTAATTGTTGCAATTGCTATTATCCCTTGAAGTGCGCCATGCATAAATGACAGCGATTTTCCCGCAGCATGCAAAGGAATGGATATTATCGTGCTAAGTGCCATCATTCCTGCAATCGATCCAATGGAAAAAATCACAATATACAAAAGGCTCAACTCAAACGATTTAAAGGTTTCTGCCATGAGAACGGTTAGCGCAGCAGAACCAGCCATTCCATGCGCTACCCCAATAAATAATGAACGTATTGAGCTGGCGCGGTTATGGTCGTGCGAATGGCGGGGCAGTGAATTGCCTGTGGTTTTGTGTTCTGCATGAATTTCTGCTGTTTGTGTGTTGTGCGCATGGGCATGAAAATGAACAACCCCCTCGGTATGACGATGGGCGTGATAATGTATGCGTTTTTTTACAAGGCGGTACAAAAGATCAGAGCCAATGGCTATCAGCAGTATGCCTATGACAAATTCCATCCAGATTGAAAACTGCGGTGGTGTGGAAAACCCCATATAAATAAAACAGGCCCCAATAACAAACAGGGAAATGCTGTGACCCAATCCCCACAGCGCACCCAATCGCAAGGCAAATTGCAAAGTATGGCGGATATTTCCTTTTTGCGTTTTGTCACTGGCGCCTAGGCCGGCAACGGCGGCAACGTGGTCAGCCTCAACCGCGTGGCGCAGACCCATCAAAAAACCAAGCAATAGTATGGAAGCCATTTACATCAACCCAGCGATGAAAGATTGTGAAACGAAGAACCTAGCCACGCGATAGGTGTTTCATTTTCATTTATTAGTATTACGTCTTTTACATTGGCAACAAAAGCATAATGCGTACCGTGGGAAATATGCTGAGCAGTCTCGCATATAAAGACAGCAACAGCATCTTCAAGGTATGGAACATCATTATTATGTGAAGCCCAATTGCCATGTTTAAACCTATCTTCGCCGGAAACGCCAGTGGCACCGGCAAATATCATGGATAAATCTTTATGGCTTTCACCTATGACGTTTACCGCAAAAACCCCAGTTTCAATTATTGCTTTAGCGGTTCCCGTGTCTTTGTTGGCGCACGCAATCAGGCTTGGGGGGGTGGCCGAAAGAGAGCACACGGCGGTAGCAGTTATTCCTCTGCGGGTGGCTTCGGTTCCGGTGGTTATTAATGTAACCCCACCAGCAAGAAGCGACATACCTTTTTTAAAAATAGCCTCGTTTGCCATTTAAATTAAACCCTCTAAACAAACCTTGTGGCCCGCAGTTATAGCACCTAAGCATTTTTGTGTGATTTACGAAGTTCGCTAATTAGCGTTTTGTCTTAGGCATATTCATACGGCTTTAATATTGCCATAACCACCTTTAAGTGATGAATTTGGTAAAAAACCGCTCGCCTAGCGATTCGTCATTAATGGTTCAACTTTATCAACCGCGCGCCAGCTTAGCTAAAAAACCCGCAGTATCTGGCGGGGTGGACTTTTTGCGTTGATTTGATGTCTTTCCCGGTGCTCTATTCCCTGCGCGTAGATTAAACATAATAAAGGGGGGTAAGTATATGCAGTGGCTTGATAATTATTTTGGCATTAGCGCCAAAGGATCAACGGTAAAAACTGAAGCACTGGCCGGTCTGGCGACGTTCTTGACCATGGCCTACATTATAGTGGTCAATCCGGCAATACTTTCAAATGCCGGACTAGATTTTGGTTCGGTATTTGTGGCGACCATCATTGCCGCCGCTGTCGGCACATCAATAATGGGTTGGTGGGCCAAATGGCCGGTGGCACTTGCGCCGGGAATGGGGCTAAACGCATTTTTCACATTCGGTGTTGTTTTGGGAATGAAACAACCATGGGAAGTTGCGCTGGGCGCTGTTTTTGTAAGTGGTGTTTTGTTTTTAGGCCTCAGCCTTACAGGCTTGCGTGAATGGGTAATTAATTCAATTCCAAAATCGTTAAAGCTTGGCATTGGTGCTGGTATCGGAATGTTTCTTGCCATCATCGGCCTAAAAAACGCTGGCGTTGTGATTGACCACCCGGCAACCTTAGTTGGGCTTGGCGATGTTTCTAGCCTTCCTGTAATACTATTTTTTGCTGGATTTGCGGTAATGGCGGTGCTGGATAAATTGCGCGTTCCGGGCGGTATCGTAATTGGTATTCTTGCCGCCAGTATCGTTGGATGGTTGACTGGTGCGGCTGAATTTGGTGGTGTAATCGGTTCGGTGCCAAGCATCGAGCCCACCATGCTCAAACTCGATATAGCCGGTGCCTTGACCGCAACCATGATTGGTGTGGTGTTTGCGCTTTTGTTCGTTGATTTTTTCGATACTGCGGGAACCCTTACTAGCGTTGCTAATATTGCTGGCAAAATTGGCCCTGATGGCAAAATAGAAAACATTGGTCGCGCAGTTATTAGCGATTCATTGGCAACTATAATTGGTGCGCTTTTTGGCACGTCTAACACTACGTCATATATTGAAAGCGCCGCCGGCATAAAAGAAGGTGGGCGCACTGGCCTGACCGCAGTTGTCGTCGCCATATTGTTTGTTCTGTGTTTGGGTTTTGCCCCGCTAGCGCAAAGCATTCCGGCATTTGCAACTGGTGCGGCATTAGTGTTTGTGGCGACACATTTCATGCGTAATTTGCTTGATATTGATTGGGATGATGCCAGCGAATATGCGCCTGCAATTTTGGGCGCAATATTAATGCCGCTGACGTTTTCGATCGCCAATGGTATTGCTATCGGCTTTATTGCCTATGCGGTGATAAAAATAGCTAGTGGTCGTATTAATGAAGCCAACCCAGCGGTATTGTTTGTTGCTGCACTGGGCGTAGCGCATTACGCTTTCGGTTAGGAAAAGAAATCTCGCAATGGTCGATAAGCAATTTATTTCAGCCGAAGAACTGTTGCGGGATTCCTTCCTGTTGGGCCACCTGATACTTGAATCAGGTTTTAGGCCTAATTATATAGTCGGCGTTTGGCGCGGTGGAACGCCAGTTGGTATTGCAGTGCAGGAATTGATGGAATACCACAATGTTTCAACCGATCACATTTCCATTAGAACCTCATC
>JAOUJU010000201.1 GCA_029883045.1 Rhodospirillaceae bacterium | reverse complement strand
ACGTTTTAGCCTGCTATCACGGGTTTTTGAAATAGGTGCCGCCAACGATAAAATAGAAGACATCGTTGAATTACTAATGGATGGCCTTTTATTTCGCCAATCAGATGCCAGTGAAGGTGCTGATGGCGCCATTTTACAACTAGCCGAAGCATTGCAATGTTATTTTCATGTTTGTCTTGATGATGACGGCGATCAACAAGTTCGAAATGCATGGATGGAAGTCCAAGGCATACTTCAACAGCTTGGGCGCAAGATCTAATTTATTTTTTTATTTATTCGCCAATTAAATGTAGCACTATTTCACGGCTATGATTGCGCGCACGATGTTCAAATAAAAATATTCCCTGCCATGTTCCCAACGCTAATGAACCATCAATTAGCGGTATCGAAAGCGAAACATCGGTTAAGGTAGATTTTATATGTCCCGGCATGTCATCAATCCCTTCAGATGAATGACGATAAATATCGTTTCCTTCTGCCACTAAATTTTTATAAAAATCCTGCAAATCAAGCACCACATCGGGATCGGCGTTTTCTTGTATTATCAATGATGCCGATGTATGGCGGCAAAAAACTGTCAATAAACCACTATCAATATTACAGCCACGCAACCAAGCAACGACCATTGGGGTTATTTCAAATAAACCCTGTTTGTTGGTTTCAATTTTTAATGTGGTTTGAGCTTGTTTCATTTGTTTGTTTAAAAACCTTAGCCATAACTGTGAAGGGTTTTTCCATTTGCCTCTAACCAGCCATGGGCGGCTGGCATATCTACCGCCAGCTTTTCTGCCAATTGCCAAAAATTATCACCATGATCATGGTGGGCCAAATGCGCAACCTCATGCGCAACAAGATAATCTAAAACAAAGGCCGGGGCCATAATTAACCGCCAGCTAAAATTAAGGTTCCCCGTTGGCCCGCACGAACCCCAGCGCGAGCGAGTATCGCGCAACGTTATGCGCCCAGCTTTTTTATCAATAAGTTTTGTTTTTTCCATAACCAGAGAATTAATTTCTGTTCTAGCATTTTTTATCAACCAATCACGCAGCCGACGGGCCAGGTGCTCTGGTTTGCCGCCGATAATTATTTCACCGTTATTTGCATTTACACCCATGGCCGCTGGCTGATTACGAATTATGTGGTCGCTTCCGCGAAAGGGGATAGCCATGCCATCTTTAAAATAATTTCTTCCGGGATGGGCCAACAGCCCGTCTAAAATCCAACTGGATTTATCCTTTGCCATTTTTAACGCATCGCGCACAGCGGCGCGCATGGGTATGGTTATTACTGCACCTTCACCACTGTCATCAATGCGCAAAATAAGGTGGCGTGCCCGGGGGTGACGGCGGATTTTTAATTCAATTTCGCGTCCCGATATTTCTATGGTGTGGGTTTTAATGCTAAGTGGCATCTATTATTCCGCCCATTTAACAATATATTTTTCAAGCTCGGATGCTGGCTTGGATTTAACCGCGCGACCCTTGATTGTTATTCCGGCCTTGATTGGCGAATCTGCATCATTGGTTATAAGCGGGTGCCAATCAGGAAGGTCTTTGCCTTCGGCTAATAAACGATATGCGCAGGTCGATGGCATCCATTTAAATTCAGAAATATTTTTTGCATCCAGCTGAATACAATCATTCATATGTTTTGCCCGTTGTTCGTATTTAGCACACCGACAAGTTTCAAGATTTAACAGGCTGCAAGCAACAGAAGTGTAGCTTATTTCACCACTTAATTCGTCTTCTAGCTTTTCAAGGCAGCACTTACCGCAGCCATCACACAAGGATTCCCATTCCTTAGATGTCATTTCACCAAGGCTTTTTGTGTGCCAAAAGGGCTGATTTTGTTTTGCTTTTGAAACCATTGTTAAAATTAGCTCATGTGCGGTAAAGAAACTATTGCCAACGCTTAAACGCGCTAAGCGGTTATTTGGCTTCGCGGTCAATCAGGTGTACGAATGAGCCAAATACATTGCCCGATACCAGTCCCATTTTGCCAATTTTGTTTCCATCTGCACCTTCGGCATCAAACAGCGCATCGCCCGGTCCTTCGCTGGTGATGGTGGCATAATGAAATTCATGTCCGCGCATGGTGCGCCTAACATCACCAAGAGGTGTTTGGGCACAAAGGGTCACCCGGCGGTAACCAAGGCTTAGTTTACGTTTTTCAAATGACGTTCCCAATTGCAACAACCCAGCCATGGCATGGGTTGTTCCATCGGCATCTACCATGCCGCGTCCCAAAACCATATAACCACCGCATTCGCCATAAATTATGGTTCCTTTTTTTGCAGCATCGCGCAAACCACCCATAAAATGATCGGCGCTAGCAAGGCGCCAAACATGAAGTTCGGGATAGCCGCCGGGCAGATAAATCGCATCTGCGTCTTTAGGCGGTGCCACATCATCTAGGGGTGAAAAAAATTCTATTTCCGCTCCTTGGGCACGCCATCCCTCAAGCGTTAACGGGTATGAAAAGGCAAAGGCTTCATCCCGGGCAACAGCAATTTTTTGCCCCAATGGGCGAAGTGGGTTTGTGCTCTGCCCATTGACGGTTATTTTACTGCACAGCGTTGCAATTTCCATCAAGGCCTTGGTGTCTACATGGTTTTCGATTGTTCGTGCAGCACGAACCGTGAATGCGTCAATCTGGGTGTGTTCCATAGCCTGAACCAAACCAAGATGGCGCGACGATAGCTCAAGGTTGGCTTCGTTAGGCACCATTCCTAAAATTGGAACATCGGGTAAGGCGCTATTCATTGCTGCACGTAACATTACTTTGTGTCGTTCACTGCCAACTTTGTTAAAAACCACGCCAGCGATTTTTGTTTTTTTGCGAAAAGTATTGAAACCTTTTACTACGGCTGCCGCTGAAGCGCCCTGCCGACTAACATCAACA
Source organism: Rhodospirillaceae bacterium (assembly GCA_029883045.1). Lineage (GTDB taxonomy): Bacteria > Pseudomonadota > Alphaproteobacteria > Rhodospirillales > Magnetovibrionaceae > DAOVVL01. The sequence goes on along the minus strand of JAOUJU010000201.1, from coordinate 991 downwards.
ACTAATATAATGGGCCAGCCGGTTAATTCTGCAATATCTGCGGTTGAGCCGCTTTCATGGGTGGCACCATCGAACAGGCCCATGACCCCTTCGCATATTATTAATTCGGCATCATTTCCTGCTTTATCAATTGCGGTTGAAATTGTTTCGTTACGCATTGCCCATGGGTCTATATTAAAGCTACCTTCGGCCCTGCGCCCAACCACATGGGCATGAAATCCCGGATCAATATAATCTGGCCCAACCTTAAGCGGTGCTACTTTAACACCTTGGCGCGCAAAATAGGCGAGCAGCCCCATAGACAAAACGGTTTTGCCGCTGCCCGATGATGTCGCTGCAATTATTATTCCATTTTGAGCAGTGTTGTTTTGTGGGTTAATCACTCGTTAGGTTCCTTAATAAAAATTTCTCTCAATCCCCCACAGATTCGAATTACATTAAAGCATATCTTTTAGGCTTTTTGCTATATCTAGTGCTGGTGTTGCGTGGCGATAAGCGGTGATAAACTGCCCATCGGGGCCAACCACATAGGTGTATGATGTATGGTCGACCGGATAATCGCCATCGGCATCGGCCTCACCCTTTGAAAAATAAGCCCTGTATGCCTTAGCCGCAGATTTTACCGCATCTAATGGGCCGGTAAGACCAATAAGGCGGTCATGAAAATGTTTAACATATTCACCAACAACTTTTGGGGTATCGCGCTCAGGATCAACGCTTATAAAAATTGGGACAACCTTTTCAAGCTGGTCGGGCGAAAGCATATCAAGGGCGCCAGCAATTTCACCTAATGAGGTCGGGCAAACATCGGGGCAATAAGTATAGCCAAAATATATTATCATGTACTTGCCACGATAATCCATATCGCTGACGGGCTTGCCCGAACCATCCACTAGGTGAAACGGTCCACCGATAGAAGCCTTGCCCACAATTGTTGTTTTAGAGGCATCTTCGCTAGGCGTAAAAAAACCGCGCCCCACGGTGGCTAGCA
>JAOUJU010000200.1 GCA_029883045.1 Rhodospirillaceae bacterium | reverse complement strand
GATAACAATGGCGAAAAAGCCTAATTACGATTTTGAACGTAGAGAGCGCGACCGACTGACGGCTGAGAAAAAGGCCAAGCGCGCCGCTGAAAAGAACGAAGCGCGACAAAAAAAGCGCGAGATATCTGAGCAGCCACAGCCAAACGAGGCTAATAATTCAGATAAATAATTCTGGTCAAAAATTATGGCCAATAATTCAATGCCACCTGAAACTGGATGAGGGCGCGATAGCCCCACCGTTTTTGACAAAGCCTACTAGCGGGTCGGTTCAGTTTTCCAGCAAGCATAAAATCACAACCAATAATGCATCCGGCCACACCCCAGAGGTACCAGCCGTTGATGCTTTGAAAATAAAGAAAATACAAGGAAATATAATGAATAACGCACAACAATTTTTAATGACATACGGTCTACATAATTTTGTGACCCATGGAGAAGCAAACACAAAACACGCTTTCTTCATCCGCAAAACAGAAGGCCTAGATATGGTCGGTCATGCAACGCACCTTATTAAAGAAATGTTTTCAGAACCTGCTGATATAAAAGTAATATAACATTAGCGGGGCCCGCCCGCTTAACCGTTGAGATGGAGCCCCGCAATGGCACGCAAAAAACCCAAAGGCAAAAGTACTGCATTCACGATGTTTAACGTAACTTACGAAGACGATACCGTGACCTCAAACCGGCGGGTGGCGAGCGAGCTACTTGATCAATCTTTTGGCGATGGTCTTTTGGATCTGGCGCGTACCGCCATTCAAGAACAAGACAATGAAATATCCCAGCGATCCAATCAGCGTCGCCCCAAGATAAAGTCCATCAAACAGGCCTAGAAATACCAAGTAGGCACTTAACATTTTTGACCCCCTTTTTTTTGAATTCCCTTACCCGTGATAGGTGGCGCAGGGGTAATCCGCCCATTTTTTGTGGCAAAATATTGTTGAGTTCTTGTGTTTTTGCACAGCTAACTACACAATCAGGCCTATGATTGATGGATCACTAAATCAGCTTCTTTTTGGCATTGGCCCTACCATATTGCTGGGTCTGGCGGTGGTTATACTGGCGGTGGTCAGCCTGCGCCAAATGTCGCAAATTCAGGGTTTTCGTAAATCCATTTCACGTCTTCGGGTGGATGCGGAAATCAGCCACGAAATATTGGCAACCGCGCCCGATGGTCTTTTTTTATGGGTAGCGTCAAATGGGTCAGAGGCATGCTCACGTCGATTGGCGGTAATGCTGGATCTTGAAAATGGTGTGCGTTCAAAATTTAATGAGGTTCTAGCCAGATTTTCCGAAAATGACGGGACGATATTAAACTCTGCTTGTGGTCAGCTACGCAAGCGCGGTGATGCGTTTGAAATAATGTTAACAACCAAGGATGGTATGCGCCGATTATTGGTGGTCGGCGTACGCGCTGGGACCGGCGATGGCGCATCATTGGCTGATGTTTTATGGATGCGCGACATTTCCGATTTGGCCCCGCCGGGCGAAGCATCACGCGCGACTTCACGCGAAGTAATTGAAGCATTGCCGTTCCCTGCGTGGTTGCGCGGATCGGGCCTTGCCTTACAAATTGCCAATGCCCGCGCCCAAGCACTTTCCGCACCCGATGTCAGTCGCGAATTAGCGGAAAATGCGCGGCGCGAAGGAATAAGCACAAATGAACGCCATCTTTTAACCATGTCTGATGGCAAGCCCCGGCTTGTGGATATTTCAGAAATACCGTTAAGCGGTGGCGGCACGTTAGGTGTTGCCCAAGATCACACCCGCACAGAAGAAATGGAAGTGGATTACACCCGCCACATCCAAGCGCAAAACCACGTTATGGAATCGTTGGCCACGGCAATTTCTATTTTTGATGGCAATGGAAAACTTTCATTTTTTAATTCTGCCTACGCTCACTTGTGGGACTTAAAAGCCGAATGGTTAAAAAACGAACCGACCTTAGGTGCGGTGCTAGATCGCATGCGCGACCAGCGCAAATTACCCGAGGTCGCCGATTACAAAGCATTCAAAGCGGGGCAATTGGGTTTGTTTGGAACCCTAACTAACCCACTAGAAGAAATGCTGCATCTGCCAGATGGGACTACGCTTCGTTCGGTCATAAGCCCGCATCCGTTAGGTGGATTGGTTTTTGCATTTGAAGATGTAACCGACCATATGGATCTTGAACGTTCGTATCGCACCCTTTCAATGGTTCAGCGCGAAACAATTGATAACCTTTATGAAGCAATCGCGGTGTTTGGTGCCGATGGTCGCATAAAATTATCTAACCCTGCTTTCCGACGGACGTGGCGCTTATCCGATGGCGATGAAAACGAAAATATGCACCTGAGCGATTTTATTGATCATATATTGCCTTTGATAGACAGGTATTCAGGCAAAGAATATTTAGACAGGGAAACCCTAACTGCAAACCTGATGATGCCGGGAAGCATGCGTGGGCGAATTGAATTGCTAGATGGAACCGAACTTGAGTTCGCCAAGGTTAACCTGCCTGATGGCGCGGCGCTGCTGAGCTATCTTGACGTTACCGATAGTGCCCGCATCGAAGAAGCATTAACTGAGCGGGCGCGTTCAATGGCTGAATCAAACTTGTTGAAATCAGAATTTTTAGCGGGCGTCGCCAATGAAATTAGAACACCGCTTAACGCAATTATTGGCTTTGCCGCAATCTTATCGGAAGAATACTTTGGCAAATTATCTGATCGGCAAAAAGAATACGCAAGCGGCATACTTGATTCATCCGAAGAATTAGTATCGGTAATTGAAGGCACCCTTGACCTTGCCACCGTCGAAGCGGGTTTGATGACTATTGAATTGGATACGGTTGATATTAAAACACTGATTGTAAATGTTATGGGGCTGGTACGCGAAAGATCACGGCAAAGAAACATAAACATAGAATTTGATTGCCCGGCAGATATCAGTTGGTTAGTTGCAGATGAAAAACGTTTAAAACAATCACTGTATAATTTGGTCAGCGCCGCTATTCATGCAACCCCACCGGGCGGGGTGGTGGTCATAAATATCTCAAAAAATGATGACAGTGTTTCGTTTGAAATTACCGATGGTGGTGCGGGCCTTAAAGATTATGATATTCCACCCGGCGTTGCGTTAGTAACACGGTTTATTGAATTGCACGGCGGTGAAGTGCTGATTGAACAACGCCCAGGCCGTGGAACATCAATTACTTGTCGTTTACCGATTGATACACCAAAAAGCGAACCCGAACCGCAGCCTGATCTTTTTACATAAAATTAAAATATTATTTGCTACGACAGTTTAGCTGCGAGAAATAATTTGAAATGCTGTCCACGTCCTCAATCCTTAGGCGGGCAGACTGTTGTTCCATTATTGGATGGCCGCGCCATTCATTTTTATTCAAATTATTGCCACCCCATGCGGTTTCACGCATCATTAATAATTCACGTCGCAAATATGCGCGGCGTTGCCCGGCAAGATTTGGCACGTTAGGTTGTGATGAGATTCCATTTTCACCATGACAAGCAACACAGCGCGCAACTACGTTAGGTGCTTTTGGTATTTTTTCACCCTGATCTATATCATTATTGTCTGGGTTGGCATTGCCGTCACATGGCAGCAAGGAAATATATACGGCCAACGAAGTAAAATTATTTTTACTAAGTCCCGAAACCATGTGGTTCATGATAAAATCGCTTCTACCACTTACGGCCTGTTTTTCGTCTTCTTGATTAGCGGACTGTATGGCCGCTTGCTCGCTTAATATTTCCTGTGAACGCTTGAATTCATTTAACTGTTTAACCAGATATCCTGCTTTTTGTCCGGCTATGGTCGGATGGGTAGGAATCTGGCTTACCCCACCTACACCATGGCATTTAAAACATGTTTCAAGAATAGCGGTATTTTCTTTTGAT
>JAOUJU010000199.1 GCA_029883045.1 Rhodospirillaceae bacterium | reverse complement strand
TTCTTGCTCTTCATCGATCATTATGATTTCGCCCTTTTTATCACGTAGCGTGATGCGCGGCTTTAGATCGGTTCCCTTAGGCTGGGATTTCCAATCAACCACAACACGAGACGAGATGCCGGTGGCTTCATCCATTTGTTCGTTGATGGAAAGACCTTCAACCAGATCCACATAATTGACCAGACCTTCACGCTCGGTGATGACCGGCAATGTGTATGGATCCCATTCGGCAAGTTTGTCGCCACGATTAACCTTGGCCTTATCCTTGGTCAAAAGTTTTGCACCATAAGGGATGCGCTGACGTGCACGTTCACGCTTCTTATCATCAATCATTGATATTTCAGCATTACGGCTCATGACTACCTGAGCACCGGACGAATTTTTAACTGTATGACAGTTGATTAGTTCGACCTTGATATCATCAGAAATTGATTCAATGAACGACTGTTCTGAACCCTTCTGCGCCGCACCACCAATATGGAAGGTACGCATGGTAAGCTGGGTACCCGGCTCGCCAATGGATTGTGCGGCAATAACGCCAACAGCTTCACCGATGTTAACCGGTGTACCACGGGCAAGATCACGGCCATAACACGAACCACAAATACCAACCTTGCTTTCACAAGTTAGCGGTGAGCGAACCTTGGCTGATTCAACTTCAGCATCTTCGATCAACTGAGCAATTGATTCATCCACAAGCGTTCCTCTTTTGGCTACTACTTCGCCAGTCAAGGGATTGAGCACGTCTTCGGAAATTGTACGTCCAAGAACCTGTTCAAAGATGGAAGAAATTGTTTCATTGCCCTGCGTTACCACGTTTGTGGTAATGCCAATTTTGGTTCCACAGTCTTCTTCATAAACGATGCAATCTTGCGCAACGTCAACCAAACGACGGGTAAGATAGCCCGAGTTAGCGGTTTTAAGCGCGGTATCAGCAAGACCCTTACGTGCACCATGGGTAGAGTTAAAGTATTCCAACACCGATAGACCTTCTTTGAAGTTGGAAATAATTGGTGTTTCGATAATTTCACCCGACGGCTTGGCCATAAGGCCGCGCATACCGGCAAGCTGTTTCATCTGTGCAACCGAACCACGCGCACCAGAATGGGCCATCATATAAACGGCGTTTACTGGTTTGCCTTCGCGATCTGCCGAAATTTCTTTCATCATGGCATCAGAAACCGCATCGGTACAATGTGCCCAGGCATCAACAACCTTGTTGTATTTTTCGCCCTGGGTAATCAAACCATCTTGGTATTGCTGTTCATATTCTTTGGCTCGTTCTTCGGTAGCACTTACCAATGTTTCTTTTTCTGGCGGAATAATCAGATCATCCTTGCCGAAAGAAATACCAGAATGGCATGCATGCTTGAAGCCAAGACCCATAAGATGATCGGCAAATATTACCGTTTCTTTCTGGCCACAATGACGATAAACAATGTCCATCACAGATGTGATTTCTTTCTTGGTCAACAAACGGTTGATGATATCAAGATTAATCTTAGGATGACGCGGAAGTATTTCCGACAAAATCATACGACCCGGCGTTGTTTCAACCCGGGTAATGGTTTCGTTGCCATTTTCATCAACACCTTTGTAACGTGCATTGATTTTAGCATTAAGGCTAACAACACCTTCGGAAATTGCGTGTTCGATTTCGCTGGTGCTGCCAAATGTCATGCCCTCGCCCTTTTGACCATCACGCTGAAGCGTCAGGTAATAAAGACCAAGAATAATATCTTGGCTGGGAACAATAATAGGCTTGCCGTTAGCAGGCGAAAGGATGTTGTTGGTAGACATCATCAATACGCGTGCTTCGAGTTGGCTTTCAAGGCTAAGCGGAACGTGCACAGCCATTTGATCACCGTCAAAGTCAGCGTTAAACGCGGCACAAACCAATGGGTGAAGCTGAATTGCTTTGCCTTCAATAAGTTTAGGCTCAAACGCCTGAATACCAAGACGGTGCAGTGTTGGTGCACGGTTTAGCATTACTGGGTGTTCGCGAATAACCTCTTCAAGAATATCCCACACTTCGGGACGTTCTTTTTCCAGCATGCGTTTTGCAGCCTTGATGGTTGTGGCGTAACCGTAAAGTTCAAGTTTTGAATAAATAAACGGTTTGAACAGTTCCAGTGCCATCTTTTTCGGCAACCCGCACTGATGCAATTTCAGTTCGGGGCCAACCACAATGACCGAACGACCGGAATAATCCACGCGTTTACCCAAAAGGTTCTGACGGAAGCGACCCTGCTTGCCTTTGAGCATATCAGACAAAGATTTCAACGGGCGTTTGTTGGCGCCAGTGATGGCGCGACCACGACGACCATTATCAAACAACGCATCAACAGATTCCTGCAGCATACGTTTTTCATTGCGCACAATAATTTCTGGCGCACGAAGTTCAATAAGACGCTTCAATCGGTTGTTACGGTTGATAACCCGACGATAAAGATCGTTAAGATCAGATGTCGCAAAACGGCCACCGTCTAGGGGAACCAATGGACGTAGTTCAGGTGGAATAACCGGAACAACTTCCAAAATCATCCATTCCGGACGCGCACCTGATGCAATGAATGCTTCAACTAGCTTTAAACGCTTTACATATTTTTTGCGCTTTGCTTCGGAACCGGTTTCACGCAAATCTATTTTGATGGTTTCGATTTCTTCTTCAAGATCGATCTCGGTCATCATTCCACGAAGGGCTTCTGCGCCGATACCAACGGTAAAGGAATCCTGGCCATATTCATCAAGCGCAGCCTGATATTGATCTTCGCTCAAAAGTTCGCGTTCTTTTAGCGGGGTCAAGCCCGGCTCAACAACAACGTAGCTTTCGAAATAAAGAACCTTTTCCAGATCTTTCAAGGTCATATCCAAAAGCAAACCAATGCGCGAAGGCAATGATTTCATGAACCATATGTGCGCAACCGGGCTAGCCAGTTCAATGTGGCCCATGCGTTCACGCCGCACCTTTTGAAGTGTTACCTCGACACCGCACTTTTCGCAGGTGATGCCTTTATATTTCATGCGCTTATATTTACCGCAAAGGCATTCGTAATCCTTTACCGGGCCAAAGATGCGCGCACAAAACAAGCCATCACGTTCGGGCTTGAAGGTACGATAGTTGATGGTTTCGGGTTTTTTAATTTCACCGAAAGACCACGCCCGGATTTGTTCCGGAGAGGCGATGGATATTTGGATAGAGTCAAACCGAGCTGTCCCGCTGACCTGTCCGAAGAATTTGGTGAGTTCGTTCATTTTCGTACTCCTAAAGGAAAGTCAGTTAGCCTTAGCTAAGTTCAACGTTAAGACCAAGTGCCTGCAGTTCTTTAACCAAAACGTTAAAGGATTCAGGCACGCCCGCTTCGAAATTATCATCGCCGCGTACAATTGCTTCATAGACCTTGGTACGGCCAGAAACGTCATCGGATTTAACCGTCAACATTTCTTGCAGGGTATAGGCTGCACCGTATGCTTCCAGTGCCCAAACTTCCATTTCACCAAAGCGCTGGCCACCGAACTGGGCCTTTCCGCCCAACGGCTGCTGGGTAACAAGCGAGTACGGCCCGATTGAGCGCGCATGGATCTTGTCATCCACCAGATGATGAAGTTTAAGCATATAAATATAACCAACGGTCACTTGGCGTTCGAATTTTTCGCCAGTACGCCCATCAATAAGTGTTACCTGACCAGATGTATGAAGACCTGCTTTGGTAAGCATTTCGTTTACACCCTCTTCACGAGCACCATCGAAAACTGGTGTCGCAATAGGAACGCCACGACGTAGGTTTTCACCCATTTCGAAGATTTCACCGTCAGAAAGATCCGCAATATCGGTTTTGTATTCTTCTTCGTTGTAAATATCTTTCAACCAACCACGAATTGGAGCGGTGTCTTTGCCATTGGCTTTG
>JAOUJU010000198.1 GCA_029883045.1 Rhodospirillaceae bacterium | reverse complement strand
GATGAAAGCATGATTGCTGCCCTTGGTGGGCTTATCCGGGCGCAAGTTATGAATGGTAATATCGAAGACGCACGCGAAACCGTTAATGCGCTTGATGCGAAAACAATAATGGACAAAGACGTTGCCGCCGCCATTTCGGTTTTAGAACTGGCCGAGCAAAGCGCAAACTTAAACGACAATGATGATTTAATCGCGCTAGGCGATAAATCTAAGGCAAACCCCAAAGACATGAACGCTGCAATGGATTATGCTTTGGCATTATATGCCAATGGCGATGCAAAAGGTGCGATTGATCAATTGTTGCTTATGATTGGCAATGACAAAACATGGAACGACGCAGCCGCACGTAAGCAACTAGTTAAAATTTTTGATGCCCTTGGGCCAAGTGATGATTTAGTTATCGAGGGCCGAAAAAAGCTTTCGATACTTTTGTTTTCATAAAAATACTATTTTAGGATTTGATTAAATTGACAATGGGTCATAACCAAATTTCATCGCTTCCCAGCCAGATTGCGCTATTTCCGCTTTCGGGTGTGGTGTTAATGCCGTTTGCCCACATTCCACTTAATGTTTTTGAAGAACGCTACATCAACCTAGTTGATGATAGTTTTGCTAACGGTCATTATATTGGCATAGTCCAACCACAAGTTGATGCACCTGATCCCGTGCCCGGCGATGTGGCACTTTATAAAACCGGAACTATTGCCCGGATCATTTCATTTTTTGATGCTTCCGACGGCACATACCAAATAACCCTACAGGGTGTTATGCGCTTTCGCGTAATTTCAGAACAATTGGCTGATGGTGGATACCGCACGGCGATGGTTGATTATATGCCATACGTTGATGATTTAGCTTTAATGACCGAAAGCGAAGGCACATCACGCGAACAGTTAATTTCGTTGATGCATAATTTTTTAGAAGAAAAAGACATAGAGGTAAATTGGGAAGCCGTGAATGAGGCATCGTACAGTGCGCTGGTTTCGTCGCTGGTGATGACGTGCCCGTTTTCATCAGTTGAAAAACAAGCGTTGCTAGAACTTGGCGATCAGGCCCAACGGGCCGAAATGCTGATACAGTTATTTAATATGTCCGGTGATGGCCAGGCCACCAGTTCATCGCGCCACTAGTGGATGTTATTTATAAAAATAAGCCCAAGGATTTAAAAATGTCAGAGACACAAAAAACCGATAGAAAATTACTGGAAATTTTAGTTTGCCCGGTAACTAAGGCACCATTACGTTATGACGCTGAAAAACAAGAGCTTATCAGCGACAAAGCGGGGCTTGCTTATCCCATTCGTGATGGCATCCCCATTATGCTGCAAAGCGAAGCCCGTGAAATTAATGGCTAGATAAATGTATTAATTCACCCGCTAAAACATATATCCCCTTTTATTTGCACCGCTTAGGCCCCATATATCAATCAACCGAAACCTCAGGAATTAATTTAATGAACACATCTTCTGCCCTTGATCATAACCCCCGCGGTCAGCAACACAAACCGGTTGAAATTCGCCTTAATCGTGATGATAACAAATTAGAAATTGATTTTGAAAATGGTGAAAAATTTTCTATTGCAGCAGAACTGCTAAGGGTGGAAAGCCCATCAGCAGAGATACAAGGCCACAGCCCCGATGAGAAAAAAATTATCGGTGGGCGCAAAAACGTAGCAATCATGAAATTAATGCCAGTAGGCAATTACGCCATTGAAATTAAATTTGATGATTTGCACGATAGTGGCATTTACACCTGGGACTATCTGTTTGAATTGGGTTCAAATGGCGATGCTATCTGGGCTGAATATTTAAAAAATCTAGAAGCCGCCGGTCTTAAACGCGAACCATAAATTACAATATTAATTTAGGTTTTCACCGCGCATTAATTTAGGCAATTCACCCACAGTTCCCATCGCATGACGCATGAAAAGTTTTTTAAGTGGCGGTATTTGGTTAACTGTCGCTAAACCAATATCGCGCACAAACTTTAATGGTTTTATGTCATTGGAAAATAAATGCGTTAGCGCATCGGTAACTGCTAACATCAACGTGTTATCAAAATTGCGCCAGCGGGCATATTTTTCCAACGTTTCCGCACTGCCAATATCTAGCCCTGCTTTTTTAGCTTCGGTTAAAACTTCGGCAATTACCGCAACATCACGCAATCCCATATTAAGGCCCTGTCCGGCAATGGGGTGCATTCCGTGCGCCGCATCGGCCACCAATGCTAAACGGTCAGCGCTATAGCTTGCAGCAAATTGCAGTGTTAATGGATAGGCGAAGCGGGGGCCGATAATTTTAAGCTCGCCCAAGAAATCCCCAAAGCGCAATTGCAATTCTTCGAGAAAATCATCATCACTTAAATCCATCATTATAGGTGCCAAGTCTGAGCGTTCAGTCCAAACAATCGATGAACGACATCCGGGTTTTTCAGCCGTGCCCGCCAATGGTAAAATCGCGAACGGGCCGCTGGGCAAAAAATGTTCTTGCGCACAAAAATTATGCGGGTGTTCGTGTTCAACCGTGCATACAATTCCGGTTTGGTTATATGACCACTTGGTCAATTTTATGCCAGCATTTTCGCGTGTCGGCGAATTACGCCCCTCACAACCAATCACCAATGATGCGGTAATTTTACTACCATCATTTAGTTTGGCACGCACACCAGTTTCATCACGTTCAAGGTTGGACACTTCGGCTGGGGCAAAATGTTTTATATTTTTTTCTGTTGGCAATAAAACCTGTAATGCTTTTCTGATTGAACGGTTTTCAACCATGTATCCAAATGGTTCACCGCCAAGTTCACGATGGTCGTAATGCAAAAAAAGTGGTGAATGGCCATCGGCCACACGAATATCATTTATTGGCGCTGTTTCATTTCCAATTTCGTCCCAAATGCCAACCGCTTTTAAAACCCGTTGCGATGAAATTGCTATGGCCGATGCACGCCCATCAAATGTTGGTGCGGTCCATAGCGACGGGTCTTCGCGGTCAACACAAGCAACCTTTAACCCCCCGCCCGCCAGCGCCAATGAAAGGGTACCGCCCGCCAAGCCGCCGCCAATTACCAACACGTCAAAATTTTGCGCTGTTGATTGCTTGGTTGGTTTGCTTGTTGGTTTGTTTTTTGATTTATGGGTCACGGTTTCAACTTCTTTGGTTTTTTGTGTGTAAAAAATATTTTTTAGTATGGCAGAAACCACAATTGTCTTGGTGGAATATTGGAAAAAATTTTCAGTTTCCTTTGTTTAATCGCCCATTTATTTATGCTTAAAAAATAGCCACACCTTTATCGCTGCCTATGATATAGGCAATAATCGGTATTATTTATTCATATCGAAATTGTAACAAACTATCTAGTCTTTTGTTTTTACACACTATTTAGTTAATTACAAATTCTGGCACGAACCTTGAAATGTACGGGTCATACCGGAAATAAACACCGGTTTGTGCGGTCGGTGAGGCGCAGGCCAGCCCGGCTTTATTTTAAAACTCAAGGCCACTTTAAACAAAGGGGAGACCCAATTCATGAAACTTATCATGGCCATTATTAAGCCCTTCAAGCTAGACGCGGTTCGCACAGCACTTGGCGAGCTTGGCGTCGAAGGCATGACCGTATCAGAAGTAAAAGGTTACGGGCGCCAACGCGGACAATCTGAAATTTATCGCGGGGCGGAATACGAAGTTCATTTTCTTCCTAAAATCAAAATTGAAATTGCCGTTCCAACGAACTTGGTGGACCGGGCAATGGAAGCAATCAAAACAGCAGCTGGTTCAGGGCAGATAGGCGACGGCAAAATTTTTGTCATCGACCTTGATAGCGCAATGCGAATTCGCACCGGCGAAAAAGATGGTGATGCGCTTTAGTCGCCAAACAAAATCAGTGAATGGAGAAATCCCATGAAGAAATATATCTCACTAAAAAAATATGGCGTATTA
>JAOUJU010000197.1 GCA_029883045.1 Rhodospirillaceae bacterium | reverse complement strand
TTTACGTTATTCGCAAACAATCGCATCACGCAATCTGGGACGAAACCCCCGAAGACGACCACGCAAATTTTTATACCTGTTCGCTTTCAACCCATACCATCGTTTACAAAGGCATGGTGCTGTCGGGTAATTTGGCGGTGTATTATAAAGATCTGGCTGATGTGCGCGCGGAGTCTGCGCTTGCGCTTGCGCACCAACGTTTTTCTACAAATACTTTCCCCAGTTGGGAATTAGCCCAACCATTTCGCTACCTTTGCCATAACGGTGAAATAAATACCGTTCGCGGTAACATTAACTGGATGGCGGCACGTAAAAATTCAATGGATTCAGAAGTGCTGGGCAAAGACCTAGACAAACTGTGGCCGTTAATTGGCGATGGTGCATCCGATAGCGCAACTTTTGACAATGCATTGGAATTGTTAGTTGCTGGTGGATACACATTGGCCCATGCCATGATGATGATGATTCCCGAAGCATGGGACAACAATCCATTAATGGATGCCAAGCGCCGTGCGTTTTATGAATACCATGCGGCCCTAATGGAACCATGGGATGGCCCAGCAGCGGTTTGTTTCACCGATGGACGACAAATTGGTGCAACCCTTGATCGTAATGGTTTGCGTCCGGCGCGTTACATTGTAACCGATGATGATCACGTTATCATGGGTTCTGAAGTTGGCGTTTTGGATATTCCCGAAAGCAAAATTATAAAAAAATGGCGTTTGCAGCCGGGCAAAATGTTTATGATTGACCTTACCGAAGGTCGCATTATCAATGATGAAGAATTAAAAAATTCACTTTCTGATTCCAAGCCATATCAAAAATGGCTTGATGCTACGCAAATACTGGTTTCCGATTTGCCCGACGATGTAGCACCGATGTCACCCGACCATGAAACTATTTTGGATATGCAACAAGCGTTTGGCTATACCCAAGAAGATACCAAACATTTTATCATACCCATGGCCACCACCGGGCAGGACCCCATTGGTTCAATGGGGCGTGACACCCCGATTGCGGTTTTGTCTGATAAACCAAAAATGCTTTATGATTATTTCACTCAGAACTTTGCCCAAGTTACCAATCCGCCCATAGATCCCATCCGCGAAGAGCTAGTGATGAGCTTGGTTAGCCTTATTGGCCCACGCCCCAATCTGCTTGACCCCGATCATGCCGGTGGACAAAAACGTCTTGAGGTACGCCAACCGGTTCTTACCAATCTTGAATTGGAAAAAATCCGCCACATTGAAAATCATTTAGACAGCGCCTTTAGAACATTCACGCTTGATATTACCTACCGTGCAGAAAACGGTGCAGCAGGCATGGAGGCAGCGCTAGAAAAATTATTCGCCAAAGCCGAAGAAGTAGTCAACGAAGGGCACAATATAATAATTTTGTCTGACCGTGGGGTTGATGGCGACCATGTGGCCATTCCGGCGTTGTTGGCGACTGCGGGTGTGCACCATCACCTTATTGGTGCCGGCCTTAGAACCGATGTGGGATTGGTTGTTGAAACTGGCGAAGCCCGCCGGGTCCATGATTTTTGCTTACTTGCAGGTTATGGCGCTGAGGCATTTAACCCTTATTTGGCCCTTGAAACCATTGTCGACCTTGAAGGTGAACTTGACGGACTTTCCGTTGAAGAGGCCCAAGCGCGATACATCAAGGGCATTTCCAAGGGAATGTTAAAAGTATTTTCCAAAATGGGAATTTCAACATTCCAATCGTATTGCGGTGCGCAAATTTTTGATGCGGTTGGCCTGAACGATGATTTCATTGCTAGGTTCTTCACCAAAACCGCGTCGCAAATTGGCGGAATAGGTCTTGATGAAGTGGCCGAAGAAACCGTAAAACGCCATTCAGACGCATATGGCACCGATCCGCTTTTGCAAAAGCATCTTGAAATTGGTGGCGATTTAGCATGGCGCCAGCGCGGTGAAACCCATGCATGGACACCCCAAACCATTGCCTCATTACAGCACGCCGTGCGCAAAGGTGACCGCGATGAATACCGCCGTTATGAAGCGGCAATGAACAGACATGACAAAAAAGCCATGTATCTGCGTGGCTTGTTTGAACTAAAAGGCACGGGAAAACCTGTTCAATTGGACGAAGTAGAATCCATTGATAAAATTTGCGCTCGTTTTGCCACTGGCGCCATGAGCTTTGGTTCAATTTCGTGGGAAGCGCACACCAACATTGCAATTGCTATGAACCAAATCGGCGGTAAATCCAACACCGGCGAAGGTGGCGAAGAGGCGGTGCGCTATGAACCAGGCCCCAATGGGGAAAACCTACGTTCAGCCATTAAACAAGTGGCATCAGGGCGGTTTGGGGTTACGGCTGAATACCTAGTCAATGCTGATGACATTCAAATTAAAATGGCCCAAGGGGCAAAGCCTGGTGAAGGTGGGCAATTGCCCGGACACAAAGTAAACGAATGGATTGCCCGCGTGCGCCATTCAACGCCCGGTGTCGGCCTTATTTCACCACCGCCACATCACGATATTTATTCTATCGAGGATTTAGCCCAGCTTATTCACGATTTGAAAAACGTTAATCCATCTGCGCGTATTTCGGTCAAGTTAGTTTCCGAAGTTGGTGTTGGCACGGTTGCCGCTGGTGTTTCCAAAGCCCACGCCGACCACGTAACCATTTCTGGTTTTGATGGTGGTACCGGGGCTAGCCCGCTTACATCAACCATGCATGCTGGGTCCCCGTGGGAAATTGGTCTAGCCGAAACCCACCAAACATTAGTTATGAACCGTTTGCGCGGGCGTATCTGTGTACAGGTTGATGGCGGCCTGCGTACCGCACGCGACGTTGTGGTTGGCGCGTTATTAGGCGCAGATGAATTTGGTTTTGCTACTGCCGCATTAATTGCGCAAGGATGCCTGATGATGCGCAAATGTCATTTGAATACCTGCCCGGTTGGTATTGCCACGCAAAACGAAGAATTGCGCAAACTGTTTCCCGGCGAACCGGCGCATGTTGTAAATTATTTTACATTCTTGGCCGAAGAAATGCGCATTATAATGGCCGAGCTTGGCTTTAAAACAGTGGAAGAAATGATTGGCCGTTCCGATTGCATGGAAATGAAGCCTGCTATTGATCACTGGAAAGAAAGCGGTCTTGATTTTACCCGGCTTTTGACCAAACCAGTTGCCGGCCCAGGGGTTGCAATTTTTAATTCAGAAACCCAAAACCACGGTTTGGATAAAGCCCTTGATAATGACTTTATCAAACAGGCGCGCGCCACCATTGATGGCGGCAAACCGGTGCGTATAACCGCACGATTTAACAACGTTAATCGCACCATCGGGGCCATGCTTTCGGGCGAGATTGCAAAAAAACATGGCAAAGCTGGCATGGCTGATGACAGCATTTACATTGATGCGATTGGCACCGCCGGGCAAAGCCTTGGCGCGTTTGCTTCGCACGGCATGACCATCGATTTAAAGGGTGATGCTAACGATTACGTCGGCAAGGGCTTGGCTGGCGGGCGGATAATCATTCGCCCAGCCGATGAAAGCCCGCTGGTTGCCGAGGACAACATTATTGTCGGGAACACTTGTCTTTATGGTGCAACCGCTGGCGAGGCATTTTTCCGCGGTGTCGCGGGTGAGCGTTTCTGTGTTCGCAATTCAGGCGCAACCGCAGTAGTCGAAGGGGTCGGTGATCATGGCTGCGAATATATGACAGGTGGCATAGTTGTTGTGCTGGGCGACACGGGCCGTAACTTTGCCGCCGGTATGTCGGGCGGTATTGCCTATGTTTTGGATACGGGCGGCACGTTTGATGCCCACTGCAACATGGCCCAAGTTGAATTGGAACCAATTGCCGCCGAAGAAGCCGCAATGGAAGCATCCGGCCAAGCGGGCGACCTTGAAGGTCACGGCTTAGTTGATATCAGTCACGACATGACCCGTTTTGATGCACAGCG
>JAOUJU010000012.1 GCA_029883045.1 Rhodospirillaceae bacterium | reverse complement strand
CCAGCATGTCAAAAACATCCATGTCGTTTTTGCGTAAACTAGAAATGGTTTTGCCTAGCGTGTCCGCACTATTGAGGGTCGGTATTATTATGCTCAACATTTTTGCATCATATCACGGCAATCTGCTCATTGCCCATTGCCCATTGCCCATTGCTCAATGGCTTTGTGTGCAGGCTTATTATTGTGTGGTCGCAAGGTACTACCAGAACAAAGTATACCCCGTGTTAGGGTTGGCTTTGCCACATTAATTTAAGGGGGTACGTTTTATGCAAAAAGTCGGAAATGCACTAAGGATGCTGTTTTTGTTTATGGCTTCGGTAATCGGTCTGGGTATATGGCTAAGCGGGTATGACCAGGTTCATTGGCTGCTTTATGCGCCCGCCATATTCATGGGTTTTGCTGCCATTACCGGAATATGTCCGGGGCTAATTTTCTGGAAAAAACTGGGCTTTGGGTAAACCAAAATAACAGATAAATATGGTAGGCTTGTTGAACGCAAACCGCAGATGAAGCCATAAATGTATGCCAGATTTTTCCATTGAAGACAGCTTTGCAGGCAAATTAATCGCAGGTGTAGATGAAGCCGGGCGTGGCCCGTGGGCCGGCCCAGTGGTGGCTGGCGCGGTAATTCTTGATCGCGGTCTAATAAGTGATGAATTGATTTTGGGATTGGATGATTCAAAAAAATTAAAACCGTTAATGCGTGAAAAACTTTTTGAGCTACTGCGCCAATGCGCCATCATAGGCGTTGGCATTGCCGATGTTGAAGAAATTGATGAAAAAAATATTCTTCAGGCAACCATGCTGGCAATGACGCGTGCGATTGAAAATTTAAGCACCACACCAACGGTTGCGCTAATCGATGGTAACCGCCAACCAAAACTGTCCTGCCAAACCCAATGTGTGGTGCGCGGTGATGGTATTTCGCTTTCAATTGCCGCGGCTTCAATTATTGCCAAGGTCACCCGTGATAGAATTATGGCAGATTTGGCGACGCTGCACCCTGGCTATGGTTGGGAAACAAACCAAGGTTATGGCACCAAGGCCCATAGCGAAGGTTTACAAAAACTTGGCATTACAACCCATCACCGTAAAAGCTTTGCCCCAATAAGGACTATAATTGAAAGAAAGTGAAAATTTATTTTATTTAATAAACACTAGATGTTGAGTCGGTGATTCCGTGGGACTCAACATGTACCAATCTTGATTCAGCATAAGCTATTGATTCCATTTATTTTCTTGACGTCGATTCACAAGGTTGCTTTGATGCGCCGATGATGACCAAGCGAACCACAAAAACAAATAAAAGCAAAAACGCAACTTTTGACCCAGCCGCAAAACATACATTGCCGCTGGATGAAGTTTTAGTCGGTGATTGCGTAAAATTGATGGATTCCCTGCCCGAAGGCTCGGTTGATATGATTTTTGCCGACCCACCTTATAATTTGCAGCTAGAAGGCGACCTTGTTCGTCCTAATAATACCAAAGTTGATGCGGTTGATGATCACTGGGACCAATTCGCCAGCTTTAAAGCCTATGATGATTTTACCAAAAAGTGGATGAAGGCCGCGCGTCGCATCTTAAAACCAGATGGTTCAATCTGGGTTATTGGTAGCTACCATAATATTTTCCGGGTGGGTTCAATGATGCAAGATTTGGGCTTTTGGATGCTCAACGATGTGGTTTGGCTAAAAACTAACCCGATGCCCAATTTTCGTGGGCGTCGTTTTACCAACGCACACGAAACCCTTATTTGGGCAGCGCGTGACAAAGAGGCGCGCTATCGTTTTAATTATGAATCGATGAAAGCACTAAATGACGATTTTCAAATGCGTTCCGATTGGACGCTGCCAATTTGTTCCGGCCCCGAACGGCTGAAAAAAGACGGAAAAAAAGCCCACCCAACACAAAAACCCGAAAGTCTGCTTTATCGTATTTTGCTTTCCAGTTCCGAAGTAGGCGACGTGGTATTGGATCCGTTTTTTGGGTCCGGCACAACAGGTGCCGTGGCCAAAGCACTGGGCAGGCATTTTATTGGGTTGGAGCGCGAAGACGAATACGCCGAAATAGCGCGCGCCAGAATTTCCAAAGTAAGACAAATTGAAGATAAAACATTGGTGCTAAATGAAAGCAAGCGTTCATTGCCCCGTATTCCGTTTGGCACGGTGGTCGAACGTGGCCTTATCAGACCGGGAACCGTTTTGACCGACCCGCGCAAACGCTATAGTGCCAAGGTTCGTGCCGACGGAACATTGGTTACGTCAGATTTCAAAGGATCAATCCACCAAGTTGGGGCGTTCGTGCAAAAAGCACCGGCATGTAATGGCTGGCAGTTCTGGCATATGGTGGTTAAGGGAAAGCTAGTTCCAATTGATGTAATGCGCGAAAAAGTTCGGGCTGAACTAAACTAAATTAACCGCGAATTTTTTCTTCATTAAGGGCCGCGGCATAATCTAACTTAATGCCCGCTTCTTTGAACATTTTTTCCGAAAACTGACCTTTTTCATCCCACCGCTTTTGAAAATCGGCATCCTCAACGCTGGCCTTATCAACCACCACGCGTTTAATGCCTGATTGTAAAATGCCGCGCGCGCAATCAGGGCAGGGCACATGGGTTACATAAATTGTGCAACCTGACAGATTAAATCCGACCCTAGCCGCATTATAAATTGCATTGCGTTCGGCGTGTTCGGTCCAGTCGTATTTGTCAGGACGGCCGTGGCGTTCTTCAATTTCGTCATCAATCATCCGGGGAAAGCCATTATAACCGTACGGACCGGGGGTTTTGTCTTCGGTTACTATTACCGCACCAACCTTGGTTGAGCGGTCTTTTGACCAACTTGCTACCTCAACTGCCAAGCGCAAAAAACGCGCGTCCCATTTGCTGCTCATTAAATAAATTCCTAACGCGTTGGAACCGGTTCATCACCGGAATAATCATAAAAACCTTTGCCCGATTTACGTCCCAACCATCCGGCTTCGACGTATTTGGTTAAAAGCGGGCAGGGGCGGTATTTGCTATCGGCTAAATCTTCGTAAAGGGTATTCATAACAGCTAAACATACATCAAGGCCGATAAAATCTGCCAGCGCTAACGGTCCCATGGGGTGGTGGGCACCTAACATCATTGATTGATCGATGGCTTTTACGGTTCCGACCCCTTCGTACAGGGTGTAAACAGCTTCGTTTAACATGGGCATCAAGATACGGTTAACAATAAACGCCGGGAAGTCTTCTGCTGCGGCTGGTATTTTTTTCATTTTTTTGGCCAGCTCGGAAACGGTTTCAAAGGTTTCTTTGCTAGTGTTAATGCCGCGAATAACCTCGACCAGTTCCATTGCCGGCACCGGGTTCATAAAATGCATTCCAGCAAATTTTTCCGGGCGGTCGGTTTGCGCCGCTAGTCTAGTGATAGAAATGCTAGATGTATTGGTGGTGATTATGGCTTCTGGTTTTAGCAGGGGAAAAAGGGCTTTTAATATTTCTGTTTTAACGGCCTCATTTTCGCTAGCGGCCTCAATTATTATGTCGCAATCTTTAAATGCATCTAGTGTGGTAGCTGTTTTAATCCGTGGCAGCGCAAGTTTTCTGTCGGCTTCGCTAAGTAAGCCTTTTTCAACCTGACGCTCCAGATTGTGTTCAATTTTACCCATGCCTTTTTTAATCTGGCCTTCGTTGGCATCCATCATTATTACGTCATAGCCCGACGTTGCGCCAACCGTGGCAATACCGCTGCCCATTTGGCCCGCACCAATTACCCCGATTGTTTTGATATCTTCTATCGACATAACAAATTGCTCCATTTTCTGGCCTTATAAGACTTGCCTTTGGTCATGATAGTCAAGAGCCAGAAATGACCAAATGAAAGAGATGTGATAAATAAACCGTTATTCTAGCGCCTTGGCCAGTTCCGGCAGCACATCAAACAGGTCGGCGACCATACCATAATCGGCAACCTGAAATATGGGGGCATCGCTATCTTTATTAATAGCGACAATTACCTTGGAATCTTTCATTCCCGCCATATGCTGGATGGCACCTGAAATGCCAACCGCAATATAAAGTTCCGGCGCCACCACTTTTCCGGTTTGCCCGACCTGATAATCATTAGGGGCAAAGCCAGAATCGACCGCAGCACGCGATGCACCAATGGCAGCATTTAATTTATCAGCTACGGCGTCTAATAATTTGAAATTTTCGGCAGATCCCATGCCCCGCCCACCGGAAATTATTATTTTTGCCGATGTTAATTCTGGTCGATCAGATTTGGTCAATTCATCGCGAACAAAAGACGAAAGCCCAAAATCATCACCCGTCGAGATTTCTTCAACTATGCCATTGCCGTCACTGCCGGCGGCGGCAAATGCTGTGGTGCGAACGGTGATAATTTTTTTGCCATCTAGTGATTTTACCGTGGCAATTGCGTTGCCAGCAAAAATTGGCCGTTGGAATGTGTCGTTTGATATTATTTTTGTAATTTCTGAAATTTGTTGAACATCAAGCAACGCCGCAACCCGGGGTAAAATATTTTTTCCCGATGTTGTAGCCGGTGCAATTATAGCATCATAATCTTTGGCCAGTTCGACAATTAAGGGGGCCATGTTTTCGGCCAACGCGTTTTGGTATTGTGCGCTATCAGCCAGTAATATTTTTGTAATTCCATTTATTTTAGTGGCTTCATCGGCCACGCTTGCGCAATCGTGGCCTGCAACCAAAACACATACATCACCCATTCCGCACGCGCCCAGTTCGGATGCGGCAGTGGCAGCATTAAGGGTTGCTGGTTTTAGAATTTTGTTGTCATGTTCGGCGATAAGCAAAATAGCCATTATATTACCCCCGCTTCGTTTTTAAGTTTTTCCACCAGCGCGGCAACGCTATCAACTTTTATTCCGGCGGTTCTTTGCGGCGGTTCTTCAACTTTTATAATTTCAAGGCGCGGGCTTGCATCAACCCCGGTGTCAGAAACAGAAATTGTATCAATGGGTTTTTTCTTGGCCTTCATAATATTAGGCAGTGATGCATAGCGTGGCTCATTAAGGCGTAAATCGGTTGTTATAACAGCCGGCATTTTCAGGCTTATGGTTTCTAGCCCGCCGTCAATTTCACGGGTGACTTGCGCCCTTGCGCCGCCATCAACAATTTCAACTTTCGATGCGAACGTTCCTTGCGCCCAGCCTAATAAGGCAGAAAGCATTTGCCCGGTCTGATTGGCGTCATCATCGATGGCTTGCTTACCGAGGATTACAATTCCCGGATTTTCGCGCCCAACAACAAATTTTAATATTTTGGCGACTGCCAAAGGCTCAACTTCGTTTTCTGACTGAACCAAAATACCGCGATCGGCACCCATGGCCAGTGCGGTTCTTATTACATCTTGTGCGGCCGCATTGCCGATTGAAACCGCTATTATTTCGTCAACTACGCCCGCTTCTTTTAGGCGGATGGCCTCTTCAGCCGCAATTTCGTCAAACGGATTCATAGACATTTTAACGTTTTCGGTTTCAACCCCAGAACCGTCAGCCTTTACCCGTATTTTAACGTTAAAATCGATGACCCGCTTTATTGCGACCAGTGCCTTCATTTTTTATTCTCCGCCCGGTTTCCATAAAATATCTGCTTTGCCGCCATCGTTTTCAAGCCGGGAAAGCTGAAATAACAAATCCGAAAGACGGTTTAAATATTTAATTGTTTCTGGGTTTATTTTTTTTTCATTTTTCAAAGTTACCACACGGCGCTCAGCCCGACGTACAATTGCACGCGCAACATGCAATGCGCTTGCGCCATCGCTGCCACCGGGTAATACAAAAGACGTAAGGTCGTCTAATTTTTTTGTGATGGCATCAATCTCAATTTCTAGGTTTGTGACCTGTTCTGGACGAACACGCAATGCGCCGTCTGCTTTGGTGCCATCATATGGGGTTGCAATATCGGCACCCAAATCAAACAGATCATTTTGAATGGTCGCCAAAATAGGGGTAATTTTTTTAGATGCCATATTTCTGGCCATCCCCAGTGCCGAGTTGGCTTCATCCACCGCACCTATGGCTTCAAACGTTGGGGAATCTTTGGGCAAGCGGGCACCATCAACCAACGAGCTTTCGCCCCCATCGCCCCCACGGGTATAGATTTTATTAAGTTTAACCATGTGATTTAAGGTATCTGCCCTAGAAAATAGTGCAACCTAATTTATAGGTTTTTTTCAACCCCAGCTTTAGCGCAGCTATCACTACTTGGGCGGTGTGGATTGCTATTATTACTCTGATGGTTTTGGTTTTGCTGCTGGTGCTCGCCCGGGCTCTTTGCCGGGCGAAAATACCGGAACTGGTTGGGTGTCTTCGGGGTAAGCGTTTGCGCTATCTACTATGGTCGGCAGGTTTTCTTGCAGGAACTTAACAACCCCGTTGCGGTACTCTTCCAAAATAAATGACCACGTCACAAATAATCCGCCCCTATTTTCAAAATAAGTAACTTCTTTGTTTTTGCCAATTTCTAAAAGTGCCGCGGCCATGTCAGGTGCGTGTCCGACATAAACCCATTCTGGCTGAACGCCGCCATGCCAAATTAAAAACACACCACCTTTACCACTTAGCCCAGCCTCTGCCGGGTCAAGGTTAAATAAGTCAGGGAATTTACCCCTGCCATTGCGGTACCAACCGGGGTCCACTGGTTCGCTAACCGTTGGGCTTTGCGCGGTGTCTTTTGATTTTCCAAAAAAAGCCATTTTTTAATATCCAAAAATTTTTTTAGCCCAAACGGGTAAGAAATAAAATAACCCCAGCGGGACATTTTAAATGGGCTAAATGGGGTATTCTATACGCGCACAATTGATATATAGATACACTGATTTTTGTTTAAAATATGTTACCATCCGGTTTTTTATGGTCAATTACAGGTTTATTTTATTTTTTTATGGGTGCCGTTGCCCTTGCTAGCCAGGCCTTGGTTTCCTTTGAAAGATAGGGGCTAACACTATCAAATACGCTTTGGTGATAGGCGTTTAGCCAATCTATCTCATCGGGTTCAAGCATTTTTGTTTCTATCAAATTTTGGTCAATGGGGGCCATGGTCAGAACGTCAAACCCCAACATTTCAAGGCTATCTGGGCCTTTGTTGTTTTTTCCGGCACCAACTATGGTGACTAGATTTTCGATTCTAATGCCGTATTCGCCTTCTTTGTAATACCCCGGTTCAATTGAAACCACCATTCCAGCTTTTAACGGTACTGGCACCCCTCTTTTTGCAATTCGTTGTGGGCCCTCGTGAACCGAAAGGTATTGGCCAACCCCGTGCCCGGTGCCGTGGTCGTAATCAAGGCCTATCTGCCAAAGCGGTTGGCGAGCTATTGCGTCTAGTTCTTGCCCGGCGGTGCCTGCGGGAAATATTTGTGCGCTAAGGCGAATATGGCCTTTGAGAACGCGGGTAAAACGGTCTTTCATTTCAGAACTGGGTTTGCCAATGGCAATAGTGCGGGTGACATCGGTTGTGCCGTCGGGGTATTGCCCACCGGAATCAACAAGGAATAATTCTTCCTTGCCAAGCATTCTATCAGTTTGGGGGCTGGCGCGGTAATGAACTATTGCCCCATTGGGGCCTGAGCCAGAAATTGTTGTAAAGCTGGGCCCAGTGTACATTTCGTGTTCTGCGCGAAAACTTTCAAGTTTTTCTGCGACAGAAATTTCGCTTACGCTTCCGATCATTTTTCCGCTTACGACATTTTCATCAAGCCACGCAAGAAACCGGGTAAGGGCAACACCGTCTCTGATGTGTGCCTTGCGTATGTTAGAAACCTCGGTCTGGTTTTTTGTTGCTTTCGGTAATAAACATGGATCGCTTGCGGTTACAATATTAGCCCCTGCATTTTCAAGCCGGGATTTTATCCATAGCGGAATACTTTCCATTGCTATTCTTGTTTTTCCGTCAATCTTACCAAGGGCGTCAAGCGCATCACCAATTTTATCTGGTTCAGTAATGCTAATATCTTTGCCCATATGGCTTAATGTCGCAGCATCAAAACGTTTTGGATCAACAAATAGCTTGGCCGATGCATCTGAATACAAAATAGCAAAACCCAAAACCAATGGTGTATATGGCACATCATCGCCGCGAATATTAAAAAGCCATGAAATATTATCGCTTGCGCTAATTATTTGCGCACTTATTCCAGATTTTTTCATGCTTGCAGATATCATTTGGCGTTTAGCATAACTACTAAGACCAGAATAATTTTCGCTATGTATTTTTATTTTTGAGGTTGACCCCATTGGTCGGTCTGGCCACAGGGCATCAATAGGGTTTATTTTAACTGGGGTTAATTCACCGCCGCCTTCTTCAACCGCTGTTTCATAGACACCCAACTGCGTTGGCGTAAAATGCCATGCATCGTAACAAATTTTATCACCCGGTTTTATATTTTGGCGCAACCACTCGCCAGGCGGCGTATTTGCAAGATGGCATATTTCAAAAATATTTTCATCAACTTCAGCGCGTGATTGGATGGTGTAACGCCCGTCAACAAATATGGCAGCGCAATTTTGCATTACAATTGCAACGCCCGCAGACCCGCTAAACCCAGTAAGGCGCAAAAGTCTTTCGTCGCCGAGAGGCAGGTATTCCGACTGATAGGCATTTGTATGGGGAACAATCATTCCGGCCAAACCCAAACCAGCCAGCTTTTCCCGAAGGCGGGCGTGCAACCCAGCATCAAAGGTTGGCTGGGATGAAATGGTATTGTTCACTGTAGGCGGTCTCCATAATTTAATAATTTACACCTTAGTCTTAAAGCTAAGTTCGTGTCGGCACTAAAGCAAGCAAGTATTGCCACGCAATATTTTAGTTCATTGCGCTAAAGTGGGTTTTCAAATTCTGCCACTATTGGGGCATGATAGGATTCTGGCGCATCTGCTGCCGCTGCCGGGCTGGCTACTTCGTCACCTAGGGCTTCGTTGTGTATTTCTGTTTTTCGCAACCATGAAAGCAAATCATTAGAGACAAGTATGTGGTCAAACATTTGCGCTTTGCCACGATGAATAATGGAAAAACGTTGTGATTGGGGCAATGTGCGTTCTGCCGCAATTAACATTCTAGCGGCGAATTCGCCACTGCCGACGTCATCTTCGTCACCGCGAATAATTCGGACCGGGGCTTCGTGATCATCGGCGTTGAAATCGCCCGCCACACAAACAAGCGCACGGGGATTTGCATTAAATATTTCATCAATCAAGAAGCGAACCTCTAATGCTTGGCCCGATTGCTTTAGTGAAGCAATAAAATATCCTTCAGCCCAGCCAGGCATGCTTATCCATGATTTAGCATCTTTCTTTTGCCCACTAATAAATGCCGCCCGGGGCGCACGTAAATGCACATTTATTACGTGCAACGGGTTGTTTGTTCCTAAATCCAACTGACACATTAAAACAGGGCGTTCCCAGTTAATTGGTGTTGGGTTTTTTTGTAATGGTTTTTGCGTAATAGGGCGATAAAGCGGTGGGTCCATACGGGTGTGGCATACTTCTTCGAATTTGGTGATCGGGAACCGTGAAAGGGTGACAAGGTTATGGCGGTCGCGCGCACCTTTGCCCGATGGGCTTTGGCTATGGGCCCGATGATAATTTTCATATCCCGTACCAGCCAAAACTGCATCTAGCACACGCATAGAACGCGTGCCATCGTTTTCGTTTTGACCATTTATTTCCTGTAAACACAAAACATCCGCCCTAAGACGCAATAACTGTGGGCGCAAAATTTCAATACGCTTTTCCACCGTAACCCGCCCACGCGGCGGTTCATCTAGGCTTTCAAGATTAAAAGATGCAATACGGACCGTTGGTTGGGACATGGGCATTTACCCCGGAAAAACTATTTTATTACGCGTTTGGCCGGAATGGTAATAGTTACTCTTGTTCCAGCCTCTGGCTTGCTGCTTATGGCAAGCTTACCAGCATGCATCTCAATAAAGCTTTTTGTCAAAGGAAGACCAAGGCCTGTTCCTTCGTATTTGCGCGCAAGGCGGCTATCTACCTGACCAAATGGTAAAAGTGCGGTTTTAATATCTTCTTTTTTCATGCCAATTCCGGTATCGGCAATAATAATTTGCACGCTACCATTTGCAGTTTGTGCTGTGCTTATGGTTATTTTACCACCTTCGGGGGTGAATTTAACAGCATTGGAAAGAATATTTATCACAGCCTGCTTCATGCGCTGGGAATCAACGTTCACATCAGGTATTTTTCTGTCCAATTGTTTGATAATTTTTAAACCGCCAGTCCGTGCCCGGTCGTTTATTAGGCGCACCGCAATATTTATAAGATCTGCAACCTTTACCCGTTCGGGCTCAATTTCCATGTTGCCGGTTTCAATTCGTGAAACGTCTAAAATATCATTGATTACACCCAACAGATGCTTTCCCGAATCGCTGATATTTTCAACGTATTCCGCATAACGTTTATCTAGTTTGCCAAATATTTCTGAAATCATTACATCAGAAAATCCGATAATAGCATTTAGCGGGGTACGTAATTCATGGCTCATGTTGGCTAAAAATTCTGTTTTTACCCGGCTGGCAATTTCGGCACGTTCTTTGGCGGCAATAATTTCGCGCTCGGATTCAATTCGTGCTGTAATATCACCGATCGATCCGGACATTCGGTAAACCCAGCCGTTATCATCGCGCAGGCCCAAGCCATTAATGCTTATCCAGAATATTTTTTTATTTTTACTCATGACCCGGCATTCAATATTGAATGACGGGGTATCGCCTTTTAAGTGCGCGACCAAGGACCTTTTATATAATTCCTGATCTTCCGTAATTACATGGCCTATCCATTCTTTGTATTTAATTCGCTCTGCTTTTATGCCCAACATTGAGCGAATTTTTTCAGAAATATAAACCTCGCTTGTTTTTGCGTTCCAATCCCAGATCCCTTCGCCCGAACCAGCAATAGCAAGGGCCAGGCGCTCTTGGCTTTCAAGCAAGTTTTCTTCGACTTGTTTTTTGGCGGTAATATCGCGAACAACACCGATGAAAAAAGTTTTTTTATCGCGCTTTAATTCCGAAACCGCAAGATCCATGGGGAAGGTTTCGCCATTTTTACGTTTGCCAATTACCTCGCGCCCCATACCGATAATATTTTTTTTACCGCTTTTGGAATATTTTGAAAGGTAGCCATCGTGCTCGCTTTGATATGGTTCCGGCATTAAGATTTTGATGTTTTTTCCAATAACTTCGTATGCCATAAACCCGAAAATACGTTCAGCCGACTTGTTAAATGATTGAACTATGCCAAGGGGATCAATAGTTATGATGCCATCAATAACGGTATCCATTATGCCGCGCAAATGATCGTCACGGGTGATAAGGGCCTCAACCGCACGTTTTCTATCGGATGTATCGCGGGCAACTAACATAACTGTATTAATCGATTTATTTGTCATCGGCATGGCCGCAAGCTCGGCGTCTATTACGGTGCCGTCATTGCGAACAAGACGAATTGGCATCCACGTTTCATCTAATAATGCCTGCAACTCGTTTTGAATAATGTCCCTGAAATCGTTATGTACATATTGGTAAAAATATTGTCCCAGTAATTCATCAACCGTATCGCAGCCCAATATCTTGGCGCCAGCTGAATTAATTAAAGTTATTATTCCATCTGTAATTACGCAGGTAAGATCAGGTGCCAGTTCAACCAATTTGCGGTAACGCGTTTCGGCATCTAGTAGCGATGTTTCCATTTCTTTCTGGCGGGTAATGTTTGTATGCAGGCAAAGTATGTCGCCATTGTCAGTCAGGTGTTCATTTATGCGCCACCATTTGCCGTTGCGATATATTTCCTTGGCCTCTCCTTTGGGTGAAAGGCGTTCTTGTAGTTTTTCCTTAACCCAATTTGTGGCGTCATTGCTGTCTTGAAAGGTACCCATTCGCGTTGCGGTTTCTGTTAAAATATCCTTTAAATCAGTTCCGTGTGCGATCATCTCTCTTATTTCGGGATACATTTCCAAGTATTCTTCGCTAGCGCCAATTACTTTTCCCTTTTTATCATAAATGACAAAAGCCTCTTTATTGGCAGATGTATCATTATGATCGTGTGGGCTGTGGGCAAAAAGCCCGCTTGACTGAATATCAACCTCTTTTAGTGATTCGGTTATATTTTGGGCGTTGCCCCGGTAGCCGCTAAATTTATTTTTGTCATCAAAAATAGGGACACCAAAAAGCACAAACCTGAAATCATTATCATCAGTATCTTTTCTGGCGCAGGGCAATTGGTTAAACGCTGCAGGCTTGCCGGCACCAAATAAAAAATCATTTGTTGATTTATATTTTTTATCAGCAGTACTAATTTCCTGAAAAGTTTTTCCAATAATATTTTTTGGATCAATCCCGGTTGATTTGTCGAATCTATCAGAAACAAAAATTATTTCATTTTTGTTATTTGCTTCCCATATCCAATCGCCGATGGGCGGCCCTGATTGTGGCGCATTTTTTTTGCTCGCAGGACTGCCTGCGGGGCGCTTTGGCATTTTCAAAGCCTTGCCGGGTTTTTCCGGGGCTTTGGTTTTTTGGATAACTGGTTTTTTACGACTGGGCATGGGTGCCCGTTCCTTTGCAAAGCGTCTATATTGTTTTTGATAATTTATGGAAGGGGTAAACAGCGCTAGCGAATGACAACCACGCCCCCCTAGGTGATGGGCAAATAAACCATTGGCGCAAACTCAAACAATGCCCCCGCACCGTTTTCATCAATCTTGATACATTAGCAGTAAAAACCCGTACCATTCAACAGCACTATGAGGTGCTTAGTGGTTATAACCATATGTAATGTAGGGATTTATTGTTCTTTTTGTGGGGTTTTATCGACAAGCACGCGGGCCAAGTATGAAACTACTTCGGGGTTATCCCATTCCATCATTCCGGAAACACTGCCAAAAACCGTTCCATCAGATTTGACCAACACCGTGGTCGGCAGGCCCTTAACCCCCATTAATCTTGAAATTACACCCTTGTCATCATAAAGAACATCAAGGTTCTTTATGCCAGTTTCTAGGTAAAATGCAGGAACCTTCTCAAGCGG
Organism: Rhodospirillaceae bacterium; assembly: GCA_029883045.1. Classification (GTDB taxonomy): domain Bacteria; phylum Pseudomonadota; class Alphaproteobacteria; order Rhodospirillales; family Magnetovibrionaceae; genus DAOVVL01. The sequence continues at coordinate 2,437 of JAOUJU010000012.1, read as the reverse complement.
CAGCCTGTCAACAGAAAGGGCTATAACTTTTACCCCTTTTTGGCCAAGCAGGGCTGCCAAATTGTCGAGTGCCGGCATTTCTTTAACGCATGGCACACACCACGTGGCCCAGAAATTTATAATAAGCCCATTACCCGCAAGATTCTTTATGGTTTGCCCGTTAGCCTCGACATCAAAAAATTGGGTGGAAAAGGCATCGCCATCTATTTCTGTGGCCATAATCCTGCCTGCAAGCAGGGATGGTGGTTTCATTTCCCCTATTAATTCAACTGGGCCCAAGGCCTTGCCAGCGCTAGCCCCAGCCATAGAGCTATAGGCAGATTTGTTATCCGGGGTTGAAAGATTGGTGGATATAACCACAATGGCAATAACACTAATAACGGCAGAAATTACCATTGCTGTAATCAGCAGGGGGTTAATAAATCTCTTGCGATTTGGGTTTTTTGGGTTCATCACCGAGCCTTAATAGATATTATTGTTATAACTTTGTTTTAACTTAAACCGGAACTTAGCTGGATATGAGCGAACAAGATACCAAAACTAGCTCCATTTGGGGTGGACGTTTTAGCGAAGGGCCATCGGCCGTAATGGAGGAAATAAATGCTTCCATCGGTTTTGATTGGCGCTTGTTCGCCCAAGATATTCGTGCGTCTAAAGCCCACGCGCGGATGCTTGGTGCCCAAGGCATAATAACACCAGATGATAGCCAGGCTATAATTTCTGGGCTGGACAAGGTTGAGGCGGAAATTAATGCCGGAACCTTTACGTTTTCGCGCGCCCTAGAAGATATCCACATGAACGTGGAACACCGGCTTACGGAACTTATTGGTGCCACTGCGGGCCGCCTGCACACCGCGCGTTCCAGAAATGATCAGGTCGCTACCGATTTTAAATTGTGGGTGCGTGATGCGTTGGATGGAATTGATGCGGGCTTAAAACAGCTGCAAGAAGTTTTGCTTGATTTGGCCCAAGCCCAAGCGGCAACAATCTTGCCGGGTTTCACTCACCTGCAATCAGCCCAACCAATTAGTCTTGGCCATTATCTGCTGGCATACGTTGAAATGCTGGGACGGGATCGCTCGCGTGCCACCGATTGTCGCAAACGGTTAAACGAATGCCCATTGGGTTCAGCCGCCCTTGCCGGAACATCGTTTCCTATTGACCGGGAAATGACTGCAAAAGAACTGGGCTTTGATCGGCCAACTGCTAATTCGCTCGATAGTGTATCTGATCGGGATTTTGCGATGGAATACCTTTCGGTGCTTTCCATTACGGCAGTGCATCTTTCGCGGATGGCCGAAGAAATAGTTATTTGGACGTCAGAACCATTTGGTTTCATGCGTTTGTCCGATGATTTTTCCACTGGCAGTTCAATTATGCCGCAAAAACGCAATCCCGATGCGGCCGAATTAATAAGGGGAAAATCTGGTAGGGTATTTGGCGCGCTGATAGGAATATTGACCGTGATGAAAGGTCTGCCGCTGGCTTATGGCAAAGACATGCAAGAAGACAAAGAACCGGTGTTTGATGCAACCGATACACTGGAACTTTCCATCGCGGCGATGAGCGCAATGTTTAAAGGCGCTACCTTTAACGGCGAACGGATGAAAGCGGTCGCGGCCAAGGGCTTTACCACGGCCACCGATCTTGCTGATTGGTTGGTAAAAGAATTAAACCTTCCTTTCCGTGATGCCCACCACGCAACTGGCGCATTGGTAAAAATTGCCGAAGAAAAAGGTGTCGGTCTTGAAGATTTGAGCATTGATGACATGCAAAGCGTTAACCCCGAAATAGGCAAAGCCGTGTTTGATGTGCTGGGAGTTGAAAATTCAACCAAAAGCCGGACCAGCCTGGGCGGAACCGCACCTAGCGGCGTGCTTGAACAATGCAAACTGGCACGAAAAAAATATTTATAGGAAAAACCATGCGCGCAAAAAACATGCACAAGGTTGTTAACCTTGGATTGGTGCTAACACTAATGGTGTTGCTGGCAGCGCCGTTGGCCGCATGCGGAAGAAAAGGCGCGCCCGAAGCGCCGCCGGGAAATACTTATCCTAGAAACTATCCCGAATATTAGGGCGCCAATGACCAAAGAAGAAAAATTTAATGGATTATTTTGAATATAAAAACGGCAACTTATATGCCGAGGATGTAAATCTTGCCGATATAGCGCATGAAATCGGCACGCCTTTTTATGCCTATTCAACCGCTACCATGACCAGACACTATCAGGTTTTTGCCGATGCGTTGCGCGGTATGAACGCACTGGTTTGTTTTGCCTTAAAAGCTAATTCCAATATTGCGGTAATGCGCACACTTGCACGCTTGGGGGCTGGGGCCGATGTTGTTTCGGGCGGTGAATTAACCCGTGCGCTAAAAGCAGGGGTCCCTGCTTCAAAAATAATTTTTTCCGGCGTTGGAAAAACCGATAGTGAAA
>JAOUJU010000011.1 GCA_029883045.1 Rhodospirillaceae bacterium | reverse complement strand
AGGCGAACAAGCTATGCTTTTTTTAAACCGTCGTGGCTATGCACCACTTACCCTTTGTCGCACCTGCGGCCACCGGCTTAAGTGTCCTAATTGTTCGGCTTGGTTGGTGGAACACCGCACCGGTAAACGTTTGCAATGCCATCACTGCGGTTATTCAGCAGCCATGCCTAAAAATTGCCCAGAATGCCAAGCCGAAAATAGCTTTGCCGCCTGTGGCCCCGGGGTTGAACGCTTAGCCGAAGAAGTAAAAGAACATTTCCCTAATATTCGTATGGCACTGGCCAGTTCCGATACTCTTTCCGGCCCCATAAAAGCGGCCGATTTGGTTAAACGCATCGAAAACCACGAAGTTGATTTAATCATCGGCACCCAAGTGGTGGCCAAGGGTTATCACTTTCCCTTGCTTACACTGGTTGGTGTTGTTGATGGCGATTTAGGTTTAGCTGGTGGTGATTTGCGCGCATCTGAGCGAACGTATCAGTTACTTTATCAGGTGGCGGGGCGTGCGGGCCGCGAACAAAAACAAACCCAAAAACCGGGCCTAGTGGTGGTACAGACTTTTATGCCCGATCATCCGGTGATGCAGGCAATAAAGGCGGGGTCACGCGATCAATTTATTATTGCCGAAACCGATGCGCGCAAAGCAATGGCCATGCCGCCGTTTGGTAAACTGGTCGCGCTAATAATTTCTGGTAGCGATGAGCGCAGTGTTGATGAAATGGCCGCTAAGCTATCACGCAGTGCGCCAAATATAGATGGCGTACAGGTTTTGGGGCCTGCCCCGGCACCGCTTTCGTTGTTGCGCGGCAAACACCGCAGAAGGTTTTTAGTTAAACTTAAATCAAACATTTCACCGCAACCAGTTATTGGTGAATGGCTGGCCAAAGCTGGAATAAATAAATCTTCATTTAAAGAAAAACAGGCACAAGAACGCGCAGTCAGGGTGCAAATAGACATTGACCCGCAAGGGTTCATGTAAGGGCTTCATGTGGGTTTTTTTATTTTGTAATTTTGGGCTCGCCCTTGAGCGTCCCCGCAGGTGCAGTTTTTGGTTCGTTATAATCAAACACCTTAACGTGGGGTTTGCCTGCCATCGCCTTGGCCTCGGCTTCAGCCTTTAGCCAGCGCCGTTCCGGCCCACGGTAACCGTCAGCGTCTTCAACGAACGGGCGTTGCGCCATGATGGAATTATAAACTCTTTTATAAAGTGCCGCAGCTGATACAGGTTTGGCCAAAAATTCATCCACCCCGGCATTCCTCGATAGCTTAATGTGTTCTTGTTCAAGGTGGCTGGTAACCATGATTATGGGTATGGTTTTGTTGATGGGCAGCGCACCACGCCGGGCGCGAAATACAAATTCTGCTCCACTCATGCCCGGCATTTCTTCGTCAATAAAAATTAGATCAACCTGCTGGTGTTTTAGGTTTGTTATGGCCTCTTCTGCGCTTGATGCTTCTAAAATGGTTCTTATGCCGTAATTTTGCAGCGCGTTCTTTATCAACGTGCGCATAGGTTTTTCGTCGTCTATCACCAGATAGGTTTTAGATGTTATCTTAGTCGGAACCTTGGTTGGGTCCTCGGCTTTGGCCTTTTCTTTGGCTTTTCTGGCTTCACGCCGGATATCGCCAACTGGGCTGTGGTCGTCATCTTCATCTATTATGCTCATGATTGCCATGTTAAGCATTTAATTGCCCACCTGTCCAAGTTGCAAATCTCAGGCAAAAAGCTCCTAAATGGCTGAATTGGGCCCTAATTATCCAGCCCTTGTGCTGCGCCCGTTTATGGGCTCGGGTTGGGCTAACCCATTGAAACAACAAAGGGGCCTGAAGATCCATTTTACGGTGGGCCTAGATATACACAAGCCGACATTGCTGTTGGGGCTGAAAGGTGCAGAAACATTAGAGAAAACGTGTATTCAAAAGACCTAATATACTCTTAAGAGTCACCTTGCATGGCCTATGGTGCTATGTTAGAAAACAGCCGTTTCGTGCATAAAGCATCTTAAAGCTGTGGCGCTAAATTATGGGCGCTTGTTTTGCTTAGTTTGTGCGGTAGTTAGTTAATAAAAAAAGTGTTCATCAGGGCAGGAATCTCCCAAGTGTCATCCACTACAACAGGTGCAACTGGCCTTAGCGGTCGATACGCGGCAGCGCTTTATGAGCTAGCCGACGCCGATAAAAAGCTGGATAAGGTTGCCGATGACTTGCGCACCCTTGCCGCCATGATTGTTGAAAGCGATGACCTGGCACGCCTTGTTTCCTCACCCGTTTTATCGCGCGATGAGCAGACCAAGGGTATGATCGCCTTGTGCAAAAAAGCATCCATGGATGAATTAACCCAGCGTTTTGTTGGTACAACCGCACAAAACAGGCGCTTGTCTGCCCTTCCAAATATAATTAAGGCCTACCTTGATGAATTGTCCCGTCACCGGGGCGAGGCATCGGCCGAAATAGTTTGCGCCCAACAGTTGGATGAAACCCAACTTAAGGCAGTTACCGATGAGCTTAAAAAAGTAATCGGTACAAAAGTTTCCGTTGAGCAAAAGGTTGACGAAAGCCTGCTTGGCGGAATGATAGTAAAAGTCGGATCGCGAATGATCGATTCATCACTTAAAACCAAGTTGCAGCAATTGCGCCTCTCCATGAAAGGGGTTGGATAATGGATATCCGAGCCGCGGAAATTTCCGCAATACTAAAAGAACAAATCGCTAATTTTGGAACCGAGGCAGAAGTTGCCGAAGTAGGCCAAGTACTTTCAGTCGGTGACGGTATCGCCCGTGTTCATGGGCTTGATAACGTTCAAGCTGGTGAAATGGTCGAGTTTCCCGGTGGCGTTAAGGGCATGGCCCTTAACCTTGAAGCCGATAACGTTGGTGTGGTTATCTTCGGCGAAGATCGATACATCAAAGAAGGCGACACCGTAAAGCGTACCGGAGCAATTGTTGAGGTGCCAACCGGCGCTGGCCTTCTTGGCCGTGTGGTTGATGGTCTGGGCAATCCGATTGACGGCAAAGGCCCGCTTGAAAACGTAAAGCAATCGCGCGTTGAGGTAAAAGCACCGGGTATTATCCCGCGTAAATCAGTGCACGAACCGATGCAGACCGGGCTTAAAGCTATTGATAGCCTTATTCCCATTGGTCGTGGCCAGCGCGAACTTATTATTGGTGACCGTCAAACCGGTAAAACGGCTGTTATTATTGACACCATCATAAACCAAAAAGTCACCAACGATGCGGCTAAAAATGACAGCGAAAAACTGTTTTGCATCTATGTTGCTATTGGGCAAAAACGTTCAACCGTTGCTCAGTTGGTTAAAACCCTGAACGATTACGGCGCAATGGAATATTCAGTTGTTGTTGCCGCAACCGCATCCGATCCAGCACCAATGCAGTTTTTGGCACCTTATACCGGTGCTACCATCGGTGAATTTTTCCGCGACAATGCCCAGCATGCAGTTATTTTTTATGACGATCTTTCCAAGCAGGCTGTTGCTTATCGCCAGATGTCGCTTTTGCTTCGTCGCCCGCCGGGCCGTGAAGCATATCCGGGTGACGTTTTCTATCTTCATTCCCGTCTTTTGGAACGCGCCTGTAAACTGGGCGATGCGGCTGGTAATGGCTCGCTAACTGCGTTGCCAGTTATTGAAACCCAAGCTGGTGACGTTTCGGCATATATTCCGACCAACGTTATTTCCATTACCGATGGCCAGATCTTTTTGGAATCTGAACTGTTCTACAAGGGTATCCGTCCAGCGGTGAACGTTGGCCTTTCGGTTAGCCGTGTTGGTTCGGCAGCCCAAATCAAAGCTATGAAACAGGTTGCGGGCTCCATTAAATTGGAACTAGCCCAATACCGTGAAATGGCCGCGTTTGCACAGTTTGCGTCTGATCTTGACCCATCCACCCAGAAACTTCTGGCCCGTGGTGCAAGGTTGACCGAATTGCTGAAACAACCGCAGTACAGGCCGCTTCCAGTTGAAGACCAGGTCGCGATTATTTTTGCAGGCGTGAACGGTTACCTTGATGGCATTAAAACCGAAGACGTGGGTCGGTTTGAACACGCTTACATTGGCGAAATACGCACCAAGGGAACAGACATCCTTGAGGCAATTCGCGCTGAAAAAGCAATTTCCGATGAAACCAGTGACAAGCTGAAAAAACTTCTCGATGGTTTTGTTAAAAACTTTGCGTAACGCTTAAAAATACGAAAGCAAAAGCCAGATGGCCAACCTTAAGGACCTGAAAACCCGGATTGAAAGCGTTAAATCGACGCGGAAAATCACCTCTGCCATGAAAATGGTGGCGGCGGCAAAGTTGCGCCGGGCACAGGACGCGGCGGAAAATGCCCGTGGTTATTCCGAACGGATGTCTCGGATGTTAGGCTCGCTGGCTGAATCTTTTGCCGGAATTGAAGGCGGGCCAAAACTTTTTGCCGGAACCGGTTCTGATAAAACCCATCTGGTTGTAGCATTTACCGCCGATCGTGGTTTGTGTGGCGGTTTTAATGGTTCGATCGTGCGTGAAACCCGTAAAATTGTTCGCGAACTTAAATCTGAAGGCAAAGCCGTTAAGGTTTTGTTTGTTGGGCGCAAGGCGGCCGATGTTTTAAAACGTGAACTGGGTGATAGCGTAGTTGATATCATCACTGGGATTGCCGGGAAAAAAGGCATCGCCTTTGTCGAGGCACAAAATGTTTCTTTACGAATTAGGGAAATGTTCGAAGCTGGTGAATTTGATGTTTGCTCGATTGTGTTTAACAAATTTCAATCGGCCATGACCCAAACAGTTACCCGCCAACAGCTTATTCCGTTTGTGGGCGAAAAGTCTGAAAAGCCAGCTAATGATGATAAAAAATCAGTGCCCGATAGTGGGCCTAAGGCTGCTTATATATTTGAACCCGAAGAAGACGAAATCTTAGCCGATTTGCTGCCAAAAAATCTAAGTGTACAAATTTTTCAAGCCATGCTCGAAAGCTCGGCTTCTGAACATGGTTCACGAATGACGGCAATGGATTCTGCCACGCGTAATGCTGGCGACATGATTGACGGTCTAACCTTGACTTACAACAGGACCCGTCAGGCATATATTACCAAGGAACTAATCGAAATTATATCCGGCGCGGAAGCGCTTTAGAAAAATCAACGCGCATTTGCGCTAAATGTTTTGTTTAATGCCAAGACTACGCTTAAGAGGAGCTACCCTGATGGCACAAAAAAGTACCGGTTACATCACACAGGTCATGGGCGCCGTCGTTGACGTGCGTTTCCCATCAGGCGACCTTCCCAATATTTTAGCGGCACTGCACGCCCAAAACCAAGGCAAACGCCTTGTTTTAGAGGTTGCCCAACATCTGGGTGAAAGCACAGTTCGTACCATCGCCATGGATTCAACTGACGGCCTGCAGCGTGGGCAAGAAGCTGTTGATACCGGCGATGCAATCATGGTTCCAGTTGGCCCCGGCACACTGGGTCGGATCATGAACGTGGTGGGTGAACCCATTGATGAACTTGGCCCGATCGATTCAAAAATGACCGCGCCAATTCATGCGCAGGCACCGGACTTTGCCGATCAATCAACCGAAACAGAAATTTTGGTTACCGGCATTAAGGTTGTTGATCTAATCGCACCTTATGCTAAAGGCGGCAAAATTGGCCTGTTCGGCGGTGCTGGTGTGGGCAAAACGGTTCTTATTATGGAACTGATTAACAATATTGCTAAAGCGCACGGTGGTTATTCGGTGTTCGCAGGCGTTGGTGAACGCACCCGTGAAGGTAATGACCTTTATCATGAAATGATTGAATCGGGCGTTATCAAAGTTGGCGAAGAAGGTTCCAAAGCTGCATTGGTTTATGGTCAAATGAACGAACCTCCAGGGGCGCGTGCCCGTGTGGCGTTGACCGGCCTTACCCAGGCTGAATATTTCCGCGACCAAGAAGGCCAAGACGTTTTGTTCTTCGTTGATAATATTTTCCGCTTTACCCAAGCAGGTTCCGAAGTGTCGGCGCTATTGGGTCGTATTCCATCGGCGGTGGGTTATCAGCCAACATTGGCAACCGATATGGGTACTATGCAAGAACGCATTACATCCACCAAAAAAGGATCAATTACATCTGTGCAGGCGGTTTATGTTCCGGCTGATGATTTGACTGACCCGGCACCTGCAACATCGTTTGCGCATTTGGATGCAACTACCGTTCTATCGCGCCAGATTGCTGAACTTGGTATCTATCCGGCGGTGGATCCACTTGATTCAACCTCGCGTGTTCTTGATCCACGGGTGGTCGGCGAAGAACATTACCATGTTGCCACATCGGTTCAGCGCATATTGCAGGCATATAAATCTTTGCAAGACATCATTGCCATTCTTGGTATGGATGAGCTTTCCGAAGAAGATAAATTGACCGTGGCTCGTGCGCGTAAAATCCAGCGTTTCCTTTCCCAGCCGTTCTTTGTGGCCGAAGTATTTACCGGATCACCCGGAAAACTGGTTCCATTGGAAGACACAATCAAAGGCTTTAAGGGCATCATCGAAGGCGCCTATGACCACCTGCCGGAAGCGGCATTTTATATGGTTGGCACCATTGAAGAAGCAATGGAAAAAGCTAAGAAAATGGCTGCAGAAGCAGCCTAATAAACAAGCCATAAAACACCGGAGGTTAATAAATGTCCGATAGTACAGTTGCAGAAATGGTTGAATTTGAATTGGTCGCGCCAGAGCGTTTGGTTCAAAGCAAATCCGTCGGCATGGTGGTGGTGCCGTGCACCGAAGGTGACATTGGTGTGTTGCCGGGCCATGCCCCGTTAATCGGAACTGTGCGCCCCGGTGTTGTGGATATTCATGAAAACGGCAAAGTAACCGACCGGGTTTTTGTTTCCGGTGGTTTTGTCGAAGTAACGCCTGATCGTTGCACCCTTTTGGCCGAAGAAGCCATCGCGGTTGCAGATATTACCCGCGAAAATGCCGATGCAAGGCTTGCCCAAGCACAAGGGTTATTGGAAAAAGCCAAAAGCGAAGTTGAAAAATCACGCGCCACTGCGGCGGTTGAAATGGCCGAAGCAATGTTGGCCGCCCTTGGCGCTGGTGCCCAACAACATTAAAAATTAAAAAATGCGTAAAAATTACGCGCAAAAAAATGCAAAGTCTAACAGGGCTTTTAAAAAGGCGGTACAGCAATGTATCGTCTTTTTAATTATTGCCAACCGACTTGTTAGACTACATAGGGAATATAGCCTTTGTCAGCGCGCATGATGTGGTTGGTTAGCCATTTTTTCAAGAACTCTAAAACTTCATCAATATTTATGGCGCTAGAGTTGGCTTTGTATGCGGTCGCAATATCGTTTACGGTTTTACGAATGTCATCGTGGCGCGAAAGGTGCTCATCCTTTCCCGGATAATCGCTATCCATGAATAATTCTTCTTCCCGGTCAAAATGGCGATTTACATAATCAACCAGACAGGAAATTGTTTGCGCTATTTCCTCGTCTGAAAAACCTTCGCTTACCCGATTGAATAATTCATTGGTAATGTTGACTAATGTTTGATGATCAAAATCGACCATGGAATGGCCGACCATATATTCTTTTTTCCACTCAATAAACAATTTATGCTTACCCCACGTTTATATGCCCCTATATTGAATAAAAAGCATCTGCGTTATATGGTCAACCCATTAAATCCAGACAGTCGTATCTGCATGTTAAAAAAGGAATAAAACAAATGAAGCTTTATCTAGTGCGCCACGGTAAAGCCGAAGACAGCGTTGACGCCAGCGGCGAACGCCCATTAAGCCAACGCGGTATGGCCGATGTCGAAGCCCAAGCCAAATTTCTTGATAACGCTGGCGTTCGGGTAACAAACATTTATCACAGCGGAAAGTTGCGCGCCCGGCAAACGGCTGAAATATTATCAGCCCTTGTTGCCCCCGGCGTTGCCTTGCAAAAAATAGATAACATTACACCCATGGACGACACCACATATTTAGCCCAACAAATACAAAGCTGGAACACCGACACCATGGTCTGCGGGCACAACCCATTTATGGAGCGCATGGCTGCGCGTTTGTTGGCTGGCAATGATGAAGCAAGCGCAGTAATGGTAAAAACTGGAACCGTAATGTGTTTTGAAAAATTTTCTGATACATGGGTGATGAACTGGATGGTGGTGCCGTGCCTTACACGCGATATTGAATACTAACGCTTGTTCTTTTTCTTTCCCTTCCATCGTGATCCGCCCCTTGCTTTGGTGCCAGCAGCGATGGACGCGCCCGGTGCATCAAGGCCTAATTCGTGGGCCTCTAACCTTCGTACTTCATCTCGTAATCTGGCGGCCTCTTCAAATTCCAGGTCAGCCGCTGCCACTTGCATCCGTTTTTCCAAATCTTCAATGTGCTGGCGCAAAGTTTTGCCCACCAATTGTTCATCGCCTGACGCACCAGTATTTACCGTCACATAATCGTGCTCGTAAACGCTGCCCAATACATTTGATATATCTCGTTTAATGCTGGCGGGCGTAATACCATTAGCTTTGTTATATTCGGTTTGTTTTTCGCGCCGACGTTTGGTTTCATCAATGGCATACTGCATTGACGCGGTTATGCGATCAGCATAAAGAATAACCCGGCCTTCAACGTTGCGCGCGGCCCGGCCAATGGTTTGCACCAATGATGTTTTTGAACGCAAGAACCCTTCTTTGTCGGCATCTAAAATTGCAACCAAGGCGCATTCAGGGATATCTAATCCTTCGCGCAGCAAGTTAATTCCGACCAACACATCAAATGCACCTAAGCGTAAATCTCTAATAATTTCAATACGTTCTAGGGTATCAATATCTGAATGCATATAACGTACTCGCACACCGTGTTCATGCAAATAATCGGTTAATTCCTCGGCCATTTTTTTGGTTAATACGGTTACCAAAACACGATGGCCCTTTTGCGCACAAAGTTTGCACTCACCCATTAGGTCGTCCACCTGGGTGGCGACATCGCGGATTATTATTTCGGGGTCAATTAACCCGGTCGGGCGCACCACTTGTTCGGTAAATACACCTGCGGTGCGCTCCATCTCCCACGGGCCGGGGGTGGCAGAAACAAAAATAGTTTCAGGGCGCATTTTATCCCATTCCTCAAATTTTAATGGGCGGTTATCAATACAAGATGGCAAACGAAAACCAAATTCAGCCAAGGTTGATTTGCGGTTAAAATCGCCACGGTACATACCGCCAATTTGTGGAACCGAAACGTGGCTTTCATCAACCACCATTAATGCATCATCGGGCAAATATTCAAATAATGTTGGCGGCGGTTCACCAGGGTTGCGCCCGGTCAGGTAGCGCGAATAATTTTCAATGCCTGAGCAAAATCCTGTTGTTTCTAGCATTTCTAAATCAAACGTGGTGCGCTCTTCTAGGCGCTGGGCCTCTAATAATTTTCCCTCTGCGTGCAATTCTTCAAGGCGGGTTTTTAATTCGGCTTTTATTTTTGGAATTGCCTGTAACAGGGTCGGGCGCGGGGTCACATAATGACTGTTAGGATAAATAGTAATGAATTGAAGATCTGATATTTTTTCCCCGGTCAATGAATCAACCTCGGCAATTGATTCTAATTCATCGCCAAAAAATGAAAGCCGCCATGCGCGGTCTTCGTAATGGCTGGGAAATATTTCAACCACGTCGCCGCGCACCCTAAATGCGCCACGGGCAAATGCCGCGTCGTTACGGCTGTATTGTAGGGCGACCAAATTTTTCATTACTTCGCCTTGGTCATATTCGTTGCCGACTTGTAGCTTAATTACCATTTCGGCGTATGTTTCGGGCGAACCGATGCCATAAATACACGAAACCGATGCCACAATAATTACGTCGCGCCTTTCAAATAGCGAACGGGTGGCCGAATGGCGCATGCGGTCAATTTGTTCGTTGATGGATGCATCTTTTTCAATATAGGTATCGGAACGCGCAACATAGGCTTCGGGTTGGTAATAATCGTAATACGAAACGAAATATTCCACCGCGTTGTTGGGGAAGAATGATTTCATTTCCGCATATAATTGTGCTGCCAAGGTTTTATTGGGGGCCAGCACGATGGTTGGGCGCTTAAGTTCGGCCACCACATGGGCGATGGTAAAAGTTTTGCCCGAACCGGTAACGCCTAACAATATCTGGTCGCGCTCACCTTTGCGTAGGCCAGCCAATAACTCGGCTATGGCTTGCGGTTGGTCGCCTGCGGGGGCAAAGGGCGATACAAGCTCAAACGCACAAGCTGCGGATTTATCCACAGGATTTTTTGGTGATTTTGTATTTTCTTTGGTCATGAGGGCATAGTTTTGCACTGCCGCTCAAACGTTCGCAAGCCCCCCAAGGCCCCCACACTGTGCAAAAGGGGTATTTGGGGAAAAACTTGCCCTCGCATCATTTCTTGGCGAGGGCTTAAATGAGTGGTATTTGTGGGTTAATAGCAAATAAACGTAGCAGCAACAAACAGGACAACATAAATTATAAGATCATGAATATGAGCAATAACAATTCAAACAATGACCCTAGTTTAGCCCTAGGCAAATTTGCCGCAACCACAATGCCTGATGGCGATTGGTGGCAGGCACTGTGGCCAGACCCTGAAGAGGTGCTAAGGCGCATTGGGGTGGATTTCGGCGATTCGGTTCTCGATCTATGCTGCGGTGATGGCCATTTTACCGTTCCACTTTGCAATATTGTTGGGCGTACGGGCCGGGTAATGGCCATGGATATTGACCCACATATGTTAAATCTGGCCAAGGCCCGCGCACGCACGGCTGGCATTGCACCAGATGCAATAGACTGGCTAGAAAGCGATGCCCGCGCTATTGCCGGGCGCCTTCCGCGGGTTCCTAATTTTATCTTTATTGCCAATACCTTTCATGGGGCGGAAAACAAAAAAGAATTTATGCGCGAAATTTATTCAACCTTGATGCCGGGCGGCAAGTTTGCCGTTATTAACTGGCACCATCGCCCTAAAAGCGAGACTACGGTTTTGGGCCAACCCCGCGGGCCGGAAACCGCAAGCAGAATGACCCCAGATCAAGTTATTGACCTAGCTTCTGATGCTGGTTTTCGCTTGCACGGGGTTGTTGAACTGCCGCCGTATCATTACGCTGCTGTTTTTGATAAACGCAAAGCCTAATTCTCAATTTATTCATTTAATCAATTTAACAACAAACAGAGAAAATAAAAAATATGTCGTTCATTGCAAAAAGACTTTCCAATATCAAGCCATCCCCCACTATTGCCGTATCAACTAAAGCTGCAGAATTAAAAGCCGCAGGACGTGATGTAATCGGCCTAGGTGCAGGTGAGCCCGATTTTGATACCCCTGATCATATAAAAACTGCGGCCAAGTTAGCCATTGACGCAGGCGCCACAAAATATACCGCCGTTGCCGGCACCAAGGAATTACGCGAGGCTATTTGTGCAAAACTGAAACGTGATAACGGTCTTGAATATACCCCTGAGCAAATAACCGTTGGCTGTGGCGGCAAACAAACCATTTATAATGCCCTGATTGCCACCTTAGACCCCGGCGATGAAGTAATTATCCCTGCACCTTATTGGGTGTCATACCCCGATATAGCGCTTTTAGCCGAAGGGACCCCGGTGTTTGTTGATTGCCCGGTTGAAGATAATTTCAAACTAAAACCTGCGGCCCTAGAAGCGGCCATAACGGCAAAAACTAAATGGCTTATATTGAATTCACCATCTAACCCCACGGGCGCTGCTTATTCGCACGCCGAAATGAAGGCACTAACCGATGTATTAATGAAACATCCCCATGTCTGGGTGATGGCTGATGATATGTACGAATTCATCGTTTATGACGATTTTAAATTTGTTACCCCGGCCCAGGTTGAGCCCGGTTTGATGAACCGGACCCTTACATTAAATGGTGTTTCTAAAGCGTATGCCATGACTGGCTGGCGTGTAGGTTACGCTGCGGGACCGCTTGAAATAATTAAATCTATGAACATGGTGCAATCACAATCAACCAGCCATACGGCCGCGGTTTCCCAAGCCGCAGCAGTGGCAGCCCTTAATGGCGATCATTCGTTTTTGGCTGAACGCAACGCCATATTCAAAGAACGTCGCGATATTGTGGTTGAAATGCTCAATAAAGCCCAGGGCATTACCTGCGCAACCCCTGAGGGCGCATTTTATGTTTATCCTAGTTGTGCGGGCGCTATCGGTAAAAAAACGCCTGAGGGAAAAGAGATAAAAACCGACGAAGACTTTGTTACATATTTGTTGGAAGCCGAGGGCGTGGCCACGGTTCACGGTGCGGCTTTTGGTCTTAGCCCATATTTTCGGATTTCTTATGCAACGGCCACCGAAAGCTTGGTTGAAGCCTGCACTCGCATCCAGCGGGCCTGTGCGGCGCTGAAATAAATGAAGTAAGCTAAGTAATTATTTTTTTATAAGAAAAATCAAAAAGAAAAAAGCCGGGCAACCCTGTAGGGGGTATGCCCGGCTTAGTCTTTAGGGAGGACTTCATAATCTGGGGGAGATAATGAAATCTTTATTTAACTGCGACGGGGCCTGGGGGAGATGGGGGAGGTGGCCCGAGCCGCAGCTTCGATGTAACTGGTACATCGTATAATGCTTATATAAGGAAAAACTAATCTTATGTCTAGAGGGTTTTTTAAAATTTTTCTAAATAAAAATAAATTGTTTATTATCAGTGCGGTAGTCCTAAATTAATCACAAAAAAAACCGGACCCTAAAAAGGGCCCGGCGAGTCTAACAGGGAGGCTTCACACCTTTGGAGAGTGTGGGGTTCAACCGGTTTTCCTTATTCCCTTGGGGGGGAGGGGGGAGATAGGAAAGTCAGGAAGACCGGGAACCCTGCTTCCGGATTATTTTGGTAGGCCGGAAGCTTCAGGTACCATCATTGGGTACCTTCTGACAAAGAATATAGGGATAAGCTCCAAGCAGGACTAATACTGGTTTGATGACCCAGATATGCGTTCCATGCATAGCTAATAAGTGGAAGAATAGAGCTGTTTTCTAGCTTTCCAGCATATCTTGCCTGATACGGTTAATTAGGAAATCACGAAATACACCAATTCGCTTGGACTGTTTTAGCTCTTCCGGGTAGGCAAAGTAGGTATCGAAGCTGGGACCCTCTATTTCCGGCAGCACCCGAACCAGATTTTTTGCATCGCGGCTCATGTAATCGGGCAGCGCGCCAATGCCCAGCCCGCTTCGAACCGCACGAAAAATACCGTAAATATTATTAACCTTTAATGCCGCCCGGCGTTCCACCTTGGTTTGGCCTAATTCCAAAAGCCAGTTGAGATTAGATACCGGCGGGACCGCATCCTCGCCATAAACAATTAGGCGATGATCATCTAATTGGTCGGGCGTAGTCGGCATGCCATATTTTTTTAGGTATTCCGGCGAAGCATAAATGCGGTAATGCACCTTCATTAATTGGCGCTGGATTAAGTCTGGTTGGGTTGGTGGGCGTACGCGAATTGCCACATCTGCCTGGCGCATGGAAAGATCTAATTCATCATCGGTTAGCACCAGCGATAAATCTATTTCTGGGTAGGCCTCAAGAAAATCTTTTATCCGCGGGGTCAGCCAGATGGAACCGTAAGCCACGGTAGTGGTTACGCGCAATGGCCCCCACGGACGTTCTTTTGAATCGCGCATTTGGGCGGTGGTAAACGAAAGTTTGGAAAAAAAATCGCTGGTAGTGCGCGCCAAAACTTCGCCTTGTTCGGTCAGCATAAGGCCACGGGCATGACGATGAAAAAGCATTACCCCAATGGTTTCTTCTAGTGTGCTTATCTGGCGTGAAACCGCAGACTGTGAAAGATTTAACGTTTCCCCCGCGTGGGTAAAGCTACCTGCTTCGGCCACCGCGTGGAACACGCGTAATTTATCCCAATCTAAAATTCCCGTATCCAGTTCGCGAATGCGATCCATCAATTCCCACGCTTTCAGTTTGCTCGCCCCCACCCCGAACAATTACGGGGTTTGGTGGTTATTCAATTTCAGCTAAAAACCGTTCCGCTTCAAGGGCCGCCATGCACCCAGTGCCAGCCGCAGTTACGGCTTGGCGATAGGTTTTATCCTGCACATCACCTGCGGCAAATACGCCGGGAATGTTAGTTGCTGTGCTGCCGGGCGTAGTTTCAATATAGCCCTCATCATCCATTGATACTTGGTCTTTGAAAATATCGGTATTGGGTTTGTGACCAATGGCAATAAACACGCCGTCTACTTTTATTTCTGACATTTCGCCTGTTTTTACATTTTTTACCCGCATTCCGGTTACGCCTGCTGGCATTCCGGGAACTGGGGATGGGGCAGAAAGAATTTCATCCGGTACGCTATCCCATAGCATTTCTATTTTGGGATTTTTAAAAAGACGATCTTGCATAATTTTTTCCGCGCGCAGTTCATCACGGCGATGAATAAGGGTTACCTTGGACGCATGGTTAGTAAGATAAATTGCTTCTTCGACTGCGGTGTTGCCACCACCAACCACGGCCACTTCTTTGCCACGATAGAAAAACCCATCGCACGTGGCACAGGCCGAAACACCCATACCCATTAGCGCTTGTTCTGAATCCATTCCTAGCCATTTGGCCGATGCACCTGTCGAAATAATTACCGTATCGGCGGTATATATATTTCCCGAATCACCCTTGGCGGTAAATGGGCGTTTGGATAAATCGGTTTCAACAATTACATCGTCAATTATATTGGTACCGACATTTCTAGCTTGCCCTTCCATTTGTTCCATCAGCCATGGCCCCTCGATGGGTTCGGCAAAACCGGGGTAATTTTCAACGTCGGTGGTTATTGTTAGCTGCCCACCCGGTTGCATGCCGCGAACCAATGTTGGCTCTAGGCTTGCACGGGCTGCATAGATGGCGGCGGTGTAACCGGCAGGGCCGGAACCAATAACAAGTACTTTTGAATGGCTGGTGGTTGGCATTGTTTTTATGGTCTTTCAAAATCTAAGAATTTAATGGCCGAAAGCGGGCTATACCGCCTTGATTGGCAACAAAGATAGAAACCCAACCCTTCTTGCGCAAGGGGGCTGTCTAGCCTTTGTGCTTGCCCGGCGGAGTATTGTAATATAATTACTCTGACAGGGAGAAAACCTTGAGCAATAAAACCGATTCAAAAGTAAAATTAGACAAAATTGACGTCCGCATCTTGCACGATCTGCAAGAAGACGGGCGCATGACTAACGTCGAATTGGCCAAAAGGGCCGGAATTTCTGCCCCACCGTGCCTGAGAAGGGTGCGCGCACTGGAAGAATCGGGCTTCATTAACGGGTTTCATGCCGATATCAATGCCCGTGCCATGGGCTACAACGTTACCGTATTTGCCCACGTTGGCCTTGCCAGTCAGGCGGAAACCGATTTAGAGGCGTTTGAAGAATTAGTTCGTTCGTGGGCCGAGGTGCGCGAATGCCACATGTTAGCCGGGGAAACCGATTTTTTATTAAAAGTGGTGGCCGAAGACTGGG
>JAOUJU010000010.1 GCA_029883045.1 Rhodospirillaceae bacterium | reverse complement strand
GATGCCAAGGCACCTAAAACAAAATATTTAAGGCCCGCCTCGGTTGAGCGCAATTCATCGCGCTGATAGGCGGCCAGTATATAAAGTGAAAGCGATTGCAGTTCGAGGCCAAGATATAGCGATATAAGGCTATTTGCCGAAACCATCATCATCATACCAAGGGTGGCAAATAAAATAATTATAATGTACTCAAACCGTTGGCAGCCCTGCTTTTCCATCCAATCCTGAGCAAGTATTACAGAAAAAGTTGAAGCAAGAAGTATCAACGCCTTGGCGTAGGTTGCAAACGGGTCGGAAACAAACATTCCATCAAACGTTATTAGCTTTTCACCCGATACCGTAATAACCAGCGCAAGAGAAAGAACAAGCATAACAACGCCAAGTCCAGACGACATACGTGATGCTTTCAGCACACCGTTGTTTCCTGTTGTGCTATTGAATACGCCCAGCATCAAAAGCACCATGGCGGAAACACCAAGGAATATTTCCGGAATTGCCGGTGCAAGGTTTGGAACTTCAGCCATTGGCATCAACCATTAACTCCTTAAAAGCTCAATTTCCGGCAATCGTTACGACCTTAGCCGCATCAACTGCCACGTTAACTTGTGATATCAGGTTTTCCACAGACACATGCATGAAATCCAAAAATGAAACAGGATAAACCCCCATCCACAGTGTCAAAATAATTAGCGGGGCAAACACCGCAATCTCGCGCGCGTTCAGGTCTTTTATCTTGAGCAAAGATTCTTTGGTCAGCGCGCCAAATACAACCCGGCGATACAAATAAAGCATGTAGGCCGCGCCCAAAATAACCCCAGTTGCCGCCAGTGCTGCAACCCAAGTATTAACCTTGAATATTCCGACTAACACTAAAAATTCACCAACAAATCCACCGGTACCCGGAAGCCCGACGGACGCCATCATGAATACCATAAATACCAATCCATATGCCGGCATACGGTGTATTAACCCGCCATAATCAGATATTTCACGCGAATGAATTCGGTCATAAACCACACCGACCACTAAAAATAATGCGGCTGATACGATGCCATGACTTAGCATCTGATAAATTGCACCTTCGACCCCCTGCACGTTGAGGGTAAATGTTCCAGCGGTAACAAACCCCATATGGGCAATGGATGAATAAGCAATAAGCTTTTTCATGTCGTGTTGCACTAGGGCCACCAACGATGTGTAAATAACTGCCACAACCGAAAGGCTAAAAATCAACGGAGTAAAATAAACAGTCGCATCGGGGAACATGGGCAATGAAAAGCGCAAGAACCCATAACCACCAAATTTAAGCAACACACCCGCCAGTATCACCGAACCAGCGGTTGGGGCTTCAACGTGGGCATCGGGCAACCAAGTATGAACTGGCCACATGGGAACCTTAACCGCAAAGGAAGCAAAGAACGCAAGCCACAACCATTTTTGCAAACCAGGTGAAAAATTAGCCGCCATTAAGGCCGGCATATCGGTTGTTCCGGCATCAATGTACATAATCAATATGGCCAAAAGCATTAGAACTGAGCCCAAAAGCGTATAAAGGAAAAACTTAAACGAGGCATAAACCCGGTTTGGCCCACCCCATACGCCAATGATAAGAAACATTGGTATTAGCACCGCTTCGAAGAAAACATAAAACACCACAAGATCAAGCGCCGAAAACATACCTATCATCATGGTTTCAAGAACAAGAAACGCCGCCATGAATTCCTTAACCCGGGTTTTAATGCTTTCCCAACTTGCCAGCACACATATGGGCGTCAACAACGTAGTCAGCATGACAAACAACAACGATATGCCATCAAGACCGATGTAATAGCTAATGTTGTAACCCGGTATCCATTCGTGACGTTCGGTAAACTGGAACTGAGCGGTGGTTTGGTCGAAGTTAAACCACAAAAACAGTGACAACGCGAAGGTGATAAGTGACGTCCATAACGCCATCTTGCGCGCACCGTTAGCAACCACAACATCGTCGCCGCGCATAATCAAAATAAACGCGGCCCCCGCCAACGGCAGGAATGTTAAGATTGAGAGGATTGGAAAATTAACCATGTTCCATCACCCCGCGTGCGCAAACAAATACCAAGAAACCATAAATACGACACCTATCAACATTGAAAATGCATAATGATAAAGATAGCCAGACTGCAACGCCCCAACCCGTACGGCGGTATCATTTGCCGTGCTGGCAACTCCATCGGGACCAATACCATCAATGATGGCCTTATCACCCGTTTTCCATAATTCGCGACCAATTTGGAAAGCAGGTTTTACAAAAATCGCATCATAAAGTTCGTCAAAGTACCACTTGTTGAAAACAAACTTGTGAACTGGGCGAATGGCCCTTACCACCAAGCCCGGCAAGCTGGGAACAAACATGTACATTACATATGCCACAGCAATACCTGCCGCACCTACCGCCAAGGGCAAATATTTAACCCACATGGGAACATGATGGGCATCTTCCAGTGCGGTGTGGGTTGGCAAAATAAGTATGGAGTTAGCCCAGAATTCACCCGCACCCTCGCCGATAAACCAATTGTAACCAATGATGCCAGCAAAACATGCGCCAAAGGCCAACACCAATAATGGTGCAATCATTATTTTTGGGCTTTCGTGTACATGGGCCATAGTTTTTTCATCGGCACGAGGGGTGCCGTGAAATGTCATTATAATAAGACGCCATGAATAAAATGCGGTCAGGAATGCGGCCGCTATGCCCAACCAGAAAGCATAGCCGCCAACAGCGCTATGTGCTGCCCATGCAGCTTCTAGCACTATGTCTTTTGAATAGAAGCCTGCAAATGGCCAAACACCCGCCAACGCCAGCGAACCAATCCACATCAAGACATAGGTTACCGGAATCATTTTCCAGATGCCGCCCATTTTGCGCATGTCTTGCTCATCGGACATGGCGTGAATTACCGAACCGGCACCCAAGAACAAAAGCGCTTTGAAAAATGCGTGGGTCATTAGGTGGAATATCCCCGCCGAATAAGCCGAAACGCCCATGGCGAAAAACATATAACCCAATTGCGAACAGGTCGAATAGGCAATGACCCGTTTTATATCAAATTGGGTGCAGCCGATGGTCGCGGCAAAAATTGCGGTCGAGGCACCGACTATTGTGACCACCTGCAACGCAAGATCAGAATATTCAAATAATGGCGACATTCTAGCAACCAAGAACACGCCTGCGGTAACCATGGTCGCGGCATGAATAAGGGCGGAAACAGGGGTCGGCCCTTCCATCGCATCGGGTAGCCAAGTATGCAAACCCAGTTGTGCTGATTTACCCATGGCACCAACAAACAATAACAAGCAAATTACCGTAATGGCATGGTACTCGCCGCTGAATATGGAAATGGTTGCGCTGTTCAATTCACTGGCGCGAGCGAATATTTCGCTCAAATTAACGGTACCAAAAATAACAAAGGTCGCAAAAATACCAAGGACAAAACCAAAATCACCGACACGGTTAACCACAAACGCTTTTATAGCGGCAGCATTGGCGCTGGGCTTTGTATACCAAAACCCAATAAGCAGGTATGACGCTAGGCCAACCCCTTCCCAGCCGAAGAACATCTGCACCAAATTATCAGCCGTTACCAGCATCAACATGGCAAAGGTAAATAAGCTAAGGTACGCCATGAAACGAGGGACATCGGGATCATGGTGCATATAGCCTATTGAATAAACATGAACCATGGCCGAAACGGTGGTCACCACCACCAACATTACCGCGGTCAGGGTATCAACCCTAAATGACCAGTTAAGGTCAAGATCACCTGACTGTATCCATGTCATTACCTGGACGACATAGGCGTTACCATTAAGGCCGACATCGTTAAACACAATCCACGCCAGAACCATCGAAATCAACATCGGGGCCGCGGTTGCAATTTGCGCCATTAGATCAAGACGATGTTTTTTGTGCTTGTCATCGCCGGTATCGATAAATGCCATGATGCCGGAAATCACAAACCCTAAAAGGGGAAGGAAAACTATTGCTTTAATCATAAATAAGCCCCTTACCCTTTCATCGCGTTAATATCTTCAACCGCGATAGAACCGCGCGCGCGGAAGAACGCCACCAATATGGCAAGGCCGATTGCGGCCTCGGCTGCGGCAACGGTTAAAATGAACAATGAAAATACCTGCCCCATTAAATCACCCAGATGGGCTGAAAACGCGACAAAGTTTATATTCACTGCCAACAACATCAATTCAATCGACATCATTATAACAATCATATTTTTGCGATTAAGAAATATGCCAAACATACCGGTCGCAAATAAAATTGCACCAACAACCAGATAGTGGCCAAGCCCGATTTCAAACATCAGATACCCCTTCCTGATTCAACTTTTTTCAATTCAACTGAATCTTCACGTGCAATTTGGTTTGCGATATTTTGTTTTTTAACACCTTTGCGCTGGCGGTGCGTTAGTGTGATGGCGCCAATCATTGCCACCAACAACACCAAACCAGATGCCTGGAACAAATAAACAAAGCGGGTGTAAATAAGGTCGCCCAAGGCGCGGGTATTTGAAACCTGATCAGGTGGCGGTGCAGCCGCACCAATGGCCGACGACACGTCTGGGGCAAAATGCCACCCAGCCATAACCAGCACCAATTCAACTGCCATGATGCCACCGATAACCACACCAATCGGAAGGTATTGCAAGAAACCTTGGCGTAGCTCGGTTGTGTTGATGTCGAGCATCATAACCACAAACAAGAATAATACCGCTACCGCACCGACATAAACGATGACCAAAAGCATAGCTAGGAACTCAGCCCCCAGTAGCAAAAACAGGCCAGCTGCGTTAAAGAATGCCAATATCAAAAACAGCACCGAATGAACCGGGTTTTTGGCAGAAATAACCATTATCCCGGCAGCGACTGCCGTGAGTGCAAATACATAAAATACTAAGGCTTCTATCATGCCTTTTTGCCGCCCCCTTAGCGGTATTTTGCGTCTTGTTTAAGCCTGCTTGCCAGTTCTGTTTCCCAGCGCGCACCATTATCCAAAAGTTTCATTTTATCATACATAAGTTCTTCGCGGGTTTCTGTCGCGAATTCAAAATTAGGCCCTTCGACAATCGCATCTACCGGACAGGCTTCTTCGCAATAGCCGCAATAAATGCATTTGGTCATGTCAATATCATAACGCAAAGTCCGGCGTGAACCATCATCGCGCGGCATACCATCAATGGTTATGGCCTGCGCTGGGCAAATGGCTTCGCACAGTTTGCAAGAAATGCATCTTTCCTCGCCACCTTCGTAACGCCTGAGCGCGTGCTCGGCACGAAAGCGTGGGCTTAGGTAACCTTTTTCATAAGGGTAATTAATTGTCACCGTCGGCTTGAACATATACCGAAATGTCAGGAACATACCTTTTAGTAGTTCGGTCAAAAACCAAGTGCGAATTGTGCGTTGCATGAATGTCATAATATAACCCCTACACCCCCGCCTTTGGCAGCATGTCAAATGCCACTAAAACACCAGAAACAACCACAACCGCACCAAGCGATATAGGCAGGAATACTTTCCACCCAAGACGCATCAACTGGTCATAGCGATAGCGCGGGAACGCAGCCCTAAGCCAGATAAATACAAACAACAACATTGAAATTTTTAAGGCAAACCACACCGGCCCCGGTATCAGGTTAAATGGCGCGATATCAAGCGGTGGCAACCAACCACCAAGAAACAAAATAGTCGTCATGCCGCACATCAAAATCATGTTGGCATATTCACCAAGAAAAAATAGCGCGAACGTCATGGCCGAATATTCAACGTTGTAACCAGTTACCAGTTCAGCTTCGGCTTCTGGTAAATCAAACGGATGACGGTTTGTTTCGGCCAGTGTTGAAATAAAGAATATTACCGCCATCGGGAAAAGCGGTATCACAAACCACATATTCTTTTGCGCCATAACAATATCTGAAAGGTTGAGCGAGCCAACCACAACCAATACCGAAATAATCACAAAACCCATGGATACTTCGTATGAAACCATTTGCGCCGCAGAACGCAAAGACCCCAAAAATGCGTACTTAGAGTTTGAAGACCACCCGGCCATCAATATTCCATAAACACCCATCCCGGAAATCGCAAACAGATAAAGCACCCCAACATTTATATCGGCCAGAACCAACCCTTCGCCAAACGGAACTACTGCCCACGCTGCCAGCGCAAGAAAGAATGTCAACATTGGGGCCAGCAAAAATACTGCGCGGTTAGCACCAGATGGGATGATTGTTTCTTTTAAAAATAGTTTTACCCCATCGGCAAACGGTTGCAAAAGACCAAGCGGGCCAACCACATTGGGGCCCTTTCGTCTTTGCATGGCGCTTATGACTTTGCGTTCGGCGTAGGTAAGGTAAGCAACGGCGATTAACAGTGGAACAATAATTACCAATATTTTGATAACTATCCATACTAATGGCCAAACAATCGGCCAAAATTCATTCCACAGGGCAAGGACCATATCAACCATTTGTTCCGGTCCCTTCTGCATTGTCGTCTAATATTTCCGAAACACAGCGCGCCATTGTTTCTGATGCGCGCGAAATGGGATCGGTCATATAAAAATTACGAACGTGGGAACGCAGCGGCCATTCGGAATTAACTTCACCGTTACCGCCAAACTTTGTCCATTTTTGTGGATGAACACAGTCCACTTCCTCAAAGGCATCATTTATTTCAATCATGCGTTCACGAACATCACTAAGGCTTTCAAACGCTAACTTGTGACCCAAAACATCTGAAAGCTTTCTAATAATAGCCCAATCTTCTTTTGCTTCGCCCGGCGGGAATGTTGCCAAGCGGGTTTGCTGTACGCGCCCTTCGGTGTTTACAAAAGTTGCGTTCTTTTCGGTATAGGCCGCACCCGGTAAAATAACATCGGCACGGTGTGCGCCGTTATCGCCATGATGGCCCTGATAAACCACGAATGCTTTTCCTAGACGATTGGTGTCAATTTCGTCAGCAGCCAAAAGGTAAACAATTTCTATTTCACCAGATTGCGCGCCCTCAAGAATTGAAATGGTGTCCATGCCATCGGCACCCGGAACAAAACCGATATCTAACCCACCCACACGTGAAGCGGCAGTTTGCAAAACGTTAAAACCATTCCAACCATCAGCTATCATGCCAGTCGCATCAGCAATTTTGTGCGCCAAGCCAAGAATAACCTGACCATCATTTCGGCTAAGTGCGCCTGCACCAATTATCAACATTGGATTTTTGGCATCTTTTAAAACATTAGCAAACGGATGATTGCCCGATGCAATATCTTCAACCATTGCTGGGTCATCACCAAAATTTTGGTGTTTGTAGGTAAGGTCAGCTTCCGGGCCAATGACACCAATTGGTAAACCAGATTGTAAATAACGTTTACGAATACGTGCGTTGATTACTGGGCTTTCAAGCCTTGGGTTTGAGCCAATAATCAAAATGGCGTCCGCGTTTTCAATTCCGGCAATGGTAGTATTAAAACGGTATGACGCAGGTACACTAGTTTCACACGCCCCGCCATCGGAACGGCAATCCATGCTGGGTGATCCAAGTGCTACCATCAGGTCTTTTAATACGGTCATTGCCTCGACGTCCGCTTGGTCGCCAGCAATGGCGGCGATTTTTTCACCCTTAACACCCTTAAACCGATCGTGCAAAACGCTAAACGCTTCGTCCCAACTGGCGGGTCTTAGTTTGCCGTTTTCACGTACGTATGGTGTATCTAGGCGCTGGCGCGAAAGACCATCACAAGCAAAACGGGTTTTATCTGAAATCCACTCTTCGTTAACGTCTTCGTGTAGGCGCGGCAAAATGCGCATCACTTCACCGCCACGGGTATCAACCCGGATAGATGATCCAGCGCCATCCATAACGTCAATGCTTTCGGTTTTACGCAGTTCCCATGGCCGCGATTTGAAGGCGTATGGTTTTGATGTCAGCGCGCCTACCGGGCAAAGATCAATAATATTTCCCGACAGTTCAGATGATAGCGCCTTTTCAACATACGTTCCGATTTCCATATGTTCGCCACGATAAACCCCACCCAGTTCCGGCACGCCGGCAATTTCGGTAATAAAGCGAACGCAACGGGTGCAATGAATGCAGCGCGTCATTATACCTTTTACCAGTGGACCAAAATCTTTATTCGGAACGGCACGCTTCATTTCATCAAAGCGGCCACGGTCTTTGCCATAGGTAACAGATTGATCCTGTAAATCACATTCACCACCTTGATCACAAATTGGGCAATCAAGCGGATGATTGATAAGCAAAAATTCCATAACGCTTTCGCGCATTTTACGAACTTTTTCTGAATTGGTGGTAATCACCATGCCCTCGCCTACTGGCATGGCACATGATGCTACGGGCTTGGGCGCGCGCTCCATTTCCACCAAACACATACGACAGTTACCCGCAATAGGTAAGCGTTCGTGATAACAAAAACGCGGTATTTCCGCACCAGCGCGTTCGCACGCCTGAAGCACGGTCAGTCCGTCTTCGACTTCTATTTCTGTTCCATCAATGGTGAGTTTAGGCATTTATATATTCTCCACCATTCTTAAGCCGCGTCAGTGCGGGATTTATTGTTTCCCGCATTTTGCAAAATTTTTGCTTCCATTTCCGGACGGAAATGACGAATTAATCCTTGGATCGGCCATGCAGCGGCATCACCCAGCGCGCAAATTGTGTGGCCTTCGATCTGGCGGGTTACTTCTTCCAACGTGTCAATTTCATCGACACTGGCATCGCCGCTCATGATACGTTCCATCATGCGGCTCATCCAACCGGTACCTTCGCGGCATGGTGTGCATTGCCCACAACTTTCGTGTTTATAAAATGATGAAAGCCGGGTAATGGCGCGAACGATATCGGTTGATTTGTCCATCACAATCACCGCCGCCGTACCCAAGCCGGAACGCACTTCGCGCAAACTGTCAAAATCCATCAACACATTATCACAGGTTGCTTTTGGCATAACCGGAACCGAAGACCCACCGGGGATAACCGCCAAAAGATTATCCCATCCACCAGTTACTCCGCCGCAATGTTTTTCGAGTAACTCTTTTAATGGGATGCCCATTTCCTCTTCGACCGTGCACGGGTTATTAACGTGCCCAGAGATACAAAAAAGTTTAGTGCCCGTGTTATTTTCGCGCCCTAACCCCGCAAACCATGCGCCACCACGGCGAATAATTTCAGGAACCACGGCAATTGATTCAACGTTGTTAACCGTGGTTGGGCAACCATACAGTCCGCAGTTTGCCGGGAACGGCGGCTTCATTCGGGGCTGGCCTTTTTTACCTTCAAGACTTTCGATCAAGGCACTTTCTTCGCCGCATATATATGCGCCCGCGCCTAAATGAACGTAACAATCAAAATCCCATCCCGATTTACATGCGTCCTTGCCGATTAACCCGGCGGCGTATGCTTCATCGATTGCACGTTGTACCGCTTGGGCTTCGCGCAAGAATTCACCGCGAATGTAAATATATGCGGCATTCGCACCCATGGCGAATGATGCAATAAGCGCACCTTCGATAAGTTTGTGTGGTTCGTTGCGCAGGATTTCACGGTCTTTGCAGGTTCCAGGCTCACCCTCATCGGCATTGATAACCAAATAATGCGGGCGACCATCGTTTTCTTTTGGCATGAATGACCATTTCAGCCCGGTGCCAAAGCCTGCACCGCCACGCCCGCGCAAACCAGATGCCTTAACCTCGTCAATAATTGCATCGCGGGTTTTTTTAAGAATTTTATCCGTGCCATCCCAATCGCCACGCGATTGCGCACCCTTTAATGATGTATCATTAAGGCCATATATATTGGTGAAGATGCGGTTTTTATCTGAAAGCATTATTTGCCCCCCTTCACTTCGGTAAGTGACGTAAGGCCAGTTGCTGGCTCGCAACCCTTGCGCCCCGACTGTGGGCCGGGCTTGGGGGTTTCACCGTTTGCCAGTTTATCCAAAACGGCTTCGGCGGTTTCACCAGTTAGGTCTTCATAAAAATCATCGTTGATTTGCATCATTGGTGCATTGACGCACGCACCAAGGCACTCAACCTCGGACAGGGTAAAATTGCCATCATTTGATGTTTCACCAAACGCAATACCAAGGCGTTTTTTGCAAACTTTTACAATTTCGTCCGAACCCTTAAGCATGCAGGAAATATTAGTGCAAACCTGAACATGATTTTTACCAACCGGTTTTAAATTGTACATGGTGTAAAACGAAGCGACTTCATAAACACGAATTGGCGCAAGACCAGTAATTTCGGCAACCACATCCATTGCCGGAACAGATAGCGACCCACCCAACTGGCGTTGGGCCAACATAAGCAACGGCATACAGGCGCTTGCTTCGCGCCCAACAGGGTATTTAGCAAGTTCGGCTTTTACCATTTTTGCATTTTCAGCAGAAAAGGAAAAATCAGAATTAGCCGCGTTGTTGTTATCAGCACTCATCTATCTATCTCGCCAAACACAATGTCAATTGAACCGATTACCGCAACCGCATCGGCCAACATGTGGCCTTTGCACATCATTTCCATGGCCTGCAAGTGGGCAAATCCGGGTGCGCGAATTTTACAACGATATGGACGGTTAGAACCATCGGACACCAAATAAACCCCAAACTCACCCTTGGGTGCTTCGACTGCGGTGTAGGTTTCGCCTGCCGGAACACGGATGCCTTCGGTAAATAGTTTGAAATGATGAATAAGGGCTTCCATTGAATGCTTCATTTCTTCGCGCGGTGGTGGCGACACCCGCCTATCATCAGCGCGAACCAAACCACCGGGCATATCTTTTAATGCTTGGCGCATAATTTTTAAACTTTCGCGCATTTCATACATGCGTATCAAATAACGGTCATAACAATCACCGTGCTTTGCAACTGGAATATCGAAATCCATTTTAGCATATGCATCATAGGGCTGGCTTTTGCGCAAATCCCAAGCAAAACCATTGGCGCGTAAATTAGGCCCAGTGAAACCCCAATCAAGGGCTTGTTCCGGTGTAACCACACCAATATCGACGGTGCGTTGTTTGAATATTCTGTTTTCCGTTAACAGCGTTTCGATATCATCAATCATCTGCGGATATGTTTCGGTCCATTCCCAAATGTCATCGGCCAGACCGTCTGGCATATCGCGCGCTACCCCGCCAATACGGAAATAATTCATGTGCATACGTGCACCCGAAACCCGTTCGCAAAATTCCATCAAGCGTTCACGTTCTTCAAACGCCCATAGCATTGGGGTCATCGCGCCAACGTCAATTGCATATGAAGTAATATTCAAAATGTGATTTAATATGCGTCCAATTTCAGCATACAGCACGCGTATGTATTGCGCCCGTTCTGGCACATCGACCGCCAAAAGCTTTTCCGCTGCTAGCACAAATGCGTGCTCTTGGTTTTGCGGGGCAACGTAATCAAGACGATCAAAATAAGGCACCGCCTGCATATAGGTTTTGTGTTCAATCAGTTTTTCCGTGCCACGATGCAAAAGCCCAATATGTGGATCGGCACGGTCTATTACCTCGCCATCCATTTCCAGCACCATACGCAGCACCCCGTGCGCCGCAGGATGTTGCGGACCGAAATTAAGCGTCAGGTTTTTTATCTGGTTTGCAGCCATGTTTATTTTTTTGCCCCCTCGGCATTATCTGATGCTTTTTCATCACCGGGAAGCGCGCCTGGGCCTTCCCACGGGCTGAGGAAATCAAAGTTACGGAAATCCTGTGTTAGCTTTACTGGCTCATAGACCACACGCTTTTGTTCTTCGTCGTAACGAATTTCAACAAAGCCAGTTAAAGGGAAATCTTTACGTAACGGATGGCCCTCAAAACCATAATCCGTAAGAATGCGTCGCAGGTCGGGGTTGCCATCGAAAAATATTCCATACATGTCCCATACTTCGCGCTCAAACCAGCCGGCGGTTGAAAATACCTCAACCGCACTGGGAACGCTTTCGTTTGTGACCTGAACCTTTACCCGAATACGAAGATTTTGCGTCATGCTGATCAGATGATAGACAACGTCAAAGCGATCTTCCCGTTCGGGGTAATCGGCACCGCATATATCCATCAATTGTTTAAACTGGCAATTTACATCATCGCGTAGATAGCTAAGTGTGCGGCGAATATCGGCAGTTTTGACAACTATTGATATTTCATCAAGTTGAACTTCTGAATGCACAACAGCGTCACCCAAATTGGTAACTATTATATCAAGAAGCTCATTCAATGCTTTGGTCATACTTTTAATTCTTTCACTGCCTATTTATCGGTTAACGCCAAAGCGTTCCGGTGCGGTGTATTTTCTTTTGTAATTGTAAAATGCCATAAAGCAGTGCTTCGGCAGTGGGTGGGCATCCGGGTACATAAATATCAACCGGCACAACCCGGTCACATCCGCGCACAACCGAATACGAATAATGATAATAGCCACCACCATTGGCACATGAACCCATTGAAATAACCCAACGCGGTTCAGCCATTTGGTCATAAACCTTGCGAAACGCCGGTGCCATTTTATTGGTAAGGGTTCCGGCAACAATAATAACATCTGACTGGCGTGGGCTGGGGCGCGGCACAACACCAAAACGATCAAGATCATAACGGCTCATGTAAGCGTGAATCATTTCAACCGCACAACAGGCCAAACCGAATGTCATAGGCCACATTGAACCAGTGCGCGCCCAATTTACAACTTTGTCTATGCTGGCAGTTACGAAACCGCGTGCTTCCATTTCAACGCCAACGTCTTCAAGAACGCTATCTTGATCAAGACTTAAGCCAAAATCACTGCCACCCCTGCCGTCTGGTGCGTTACGGGTTACTCCCATTCTAGGGCCCCCTTCTTCCATTCATAGATAAAACCAATTGTCAGCACGCCAAGGAATAACATCATCGACCAAAAACCAAACACCCCAATCCCGCCCAAGCTTACTGCCCAAGGAAATAAAAATGCTATTTCAAGATCAAAAATTATAAAAAGAATTGCAACCAAGTAAAAACGAACATCAAATTTTGTGCGCGCATCTTCGAATGCTTCAAAGCCACATTCATAAGCAGAAAGTTTTTCAACATCTGGTTTTTGTCGCCCAATAATTATTGACGCCATTATCATCATCACTGACATGACGATGGCAATTCCAAGAAAAACAAGTATGGGAAAATAATCTGCAAGAAGCGTATTGGCGCTAAGGATTTCGCTCATCTGGCACACCCCCGTAAACTAACGTTGGCGCGCACGCTAGCGCATACACCAACCAGTGATAGGCATGGGTGCTGCTTGTTGCTGGAAGAACGCAAGACGTTCGAATGACGTCCCTTCATGTGATGCTGACCTCCCCAGGCCTTATTGTTGTTATATCGTGATATCAACTTTTCCGGCGTTGCCGACTTTGAATAATCACGACCCCCTTCTAAGGGATTTCCCAATGTTATAAGCCATTTTTCACGCCTGCCCAAGCCCAAACGGGTAGGAATAGAAATTTGCCAAGTTATTGAAATGGCTGATTATTGGGTTTTTTTGGATTTGCGGGAAAATTTTGCTGCAAAAGGTTGAGTAAAGCACGCGCTACGCGCCAGCAAAAAGCTGCAAATCAGTCATATTTATGATGAATAATGGCGGGAGTGACGGGACTCGAACCCGCGACCTCCGGCGTGACAGGCCGGCGCTCTAACCAACTGAGCTACACCCCCTTATATAAGGGAAGCTGTCTAGTAATGCAGGCCCCGTCGGGTGTCAAGCGACGATGGGACGACCTGCCTATTTGAAATGGTGGGCGGTGAGGGGCTCGAACCCCCGACCCTCTCGGTGTAAACGAGATGCTCTACCAACTGAGCTAACCGCCCTCATTTCAAGGCGCGCGGCAGATTAACCGCCACGCCCGCTGCCTGCAAGCACTTAAAGGTGCTGTCGGCATAGTTTTTTATTATTGGCAAAAAGCAACTGGCCGCCCCCAAAAGGAGACGGCCAGCAATTTGCTTAAAAGTACGCGCCCTGCTTAGTTGACAGCGTCTTTAAGAGCCTTACCAGCTTTGAATTTAGGCTGGTTAGATGCTTTAATCTGTATGCTTTCGCCAGTGCGCGGATTGCGACCTGTGGTTGCTTTACGACGTGCAACTGAGAAAGTACCAAAGCCGACCAAGCGAACTTCAACACCTTTTTTGAGTGACTTAGTAACTGCTTCGATTACGGCATCAACTGCTTTGGTTGTGTCCGCTTTTGAAAGCTCAGTCTGGTCTGCAACTGCTGCGATAAGATCGTTCTTGTTCAAGGTAAGGCCCCCTTCATTTCGAGATTAGAGATAAAACAAATAACGCCGATTATTCGGCATCGTGGAAAGTAGATGGGTGAAATTAGCTTCCTTTTTTCCACCACGTCAATCACGGATCTCCATTTTTTCCCAGTTTTTTGCCGTTTTTATGGTATTTTAAGTAAATTATATGCACCTCAAATGTGGCTTAAAATGAAAAAACCCCTGTAAAACAAGGTGTTCACAGGGGTTTCATCAGAAATAAGGTTATCTAGGCCAAAAGAAAATTAATGGGTAAGAATATCGGTAATTTCGTCATCTTGGCCCTTAGAACGTGCCGATGCTTCAATTTCTGCCGCTTCGTCCCATTCGATTGGAACAAGCGATTCGGTCAAAGCAACCGCCAAAACTTCCTCAACATGGGACACCGGAATTATCTTTAAGCCCTTTTTTACGTTGTCTGGAATTTCTGCTAAATCTTTTTCGTTATCTTTGGGGATTAACACAGTGGTGATGCCAGAACGAAGTGCGGCAAGAAGCTTTTCCTTTAATCCACCAATTGGAAGCACCCTACCACGAAGCGTAATTTCGCCTGTCATGGCAACGTTTTTACCAACTGGTATTCCGGTCAGCACCGAAACAATGGATGTCACCATACCAACACCAGCCGATGGGCCGTCTTTGGGGGTTGCGCCTTCGGGAACGTGGACGTGGATGTCATTTTTTTGGAAAACCGGGGGTTTTATGCCAAATTTAATGGAACGAGACTGCACATACGAACGCGCGGCTTGAATAGATTCCTGCATAACATCGCCCAGTTTTCCGGTTATGGTCATGCGCCCCTTACCCGGTACCATTATGGCCTCAATCTGTAGGATTTCTCCGCCGACCTCGGTCCACGCAAGGCCTGTGGTTACACCAACCTTGTCCTCATCTTCCAGTTCGCCATAACGATAACGTTTAACACCGGCATATTTTTCCAAATTCTTCGCGGTGATTTTGATGGTCTTGATTTTAGCGTCCATGACGATTTCTTTGGTCGCCTTGCGAATAAGGTTGGCAATTTCGCGCTCAAGGTTACGTACGCCCGCTTCACGGGTGTAATAACGAATAATATCGCGAATGGCGGCATCAGAAATTGACCACTCTTGTGGTTTTAGGCCGTGAGATTCGACCTGTTTATCAATAAGGTGGCGTTTAGCGATTTCAACTTTTTCATCTTCGGTATAACCGCTTAGACGAATAATCTCCATGCGGTCCATCAAGGGCCCAGGCATATTCATAGTATTAGCG